>DATHEN010000137.1:0-10962 GCA_035318565.1 Polyangiaceae bacterium | reverse complement strand
CGAAACGGAAGCGGCGCGCAGCAGCGCATGAGCGCCTACAGCGCTTGATTCACGGCGCCAGGCGTCACGCGCGTCGTCTGGAAAGCGCCGCTGCCGTCCGGCACCCGGCCGTAGCTCTCTCCTTGCGAAACACCGCTCGTCGGGAACTCTGCTTCGGAAACGGCGCCGCCGCTCGGATCGCACAGAAACACGCGTTCGCCGCTGTTGCTGATGCCGAACTCCGCCGTGTAGCAGGGACCCACGTCATTGAAGCAGCACAGCGGTCCCGAGCGTGCGGACAGGTTCGCCAGCACCACGATGAACCCGCCCGGCTGGAGCACGGTGCCGGTGGGGAATAGCGCGAACTCGTTGGGACACGGGATGATCCCGCCGTCCGGGCCGACCTCGCCATCCCCGACTTTGTATCCGGACAGATCGACCGGCGCGCTGCCTGAGTTGAAGAGCTCCACGTAGTCTTGAAGCGCCGGTGCCTGGGTGTCGGCCTGCACCTCGTTGATCACGATGTCTGCCGGCGCGCCCGTGGCTGCGCCCGCGTCGCGTGGACCTAGGCTGCAACGTGGACCGCCGTCCCCGGCGTCCGAGCCCGCACTCCCGCCACTGCCCGCGGATCCAGCCACGCCAGCGCTGCCGCCCTTTCCGGCACCGCCTGCGTTTCCGGCCGTTCCGCCGCGCCCACTGGCTCCGCTGCTTCCGGCACTGCCGCTCGATCCGGAAACGCCACCGCTGCCGGCGCTCGAGTCCGGACCCGCATCGTTTCCACCTCTGCCGCCGTTCGTGCCGCCACTGCCGGCGGACGCGTCCTCGAGCGGCAACAGGTCTTCGAAGTCGGCGCCCAAGATCTGCGAGCAGGCCGGTGCCCCGAGCGCGAGGACCGTCAAGAATCGGGTCGTGAAGCGATAGTGCCGCGTGCGCATCAGAATCGGCCTCCGAAACGCAAACCGGCGCCGCCATGCAAGGGACTCGCGGAGATGCTCGTTTGAGCGCCGCTCGAGCCGTCGCTCGTGAGAATCAGCACGAGGCCGGTACCGATACCCGCCAGGCCCACCGCGAAAGAGACCGTGCTGATCGTGGACAGGGTGCGACCCGAATCTCCGGCGTCGAGCCCTTCCGGAGTGCAGCGCTTGTTCTCGCACTCGTCGTCCACGGTGCTCTTCTTGGACAGCACCATCGCGCCGGTCGCGAGGCTCACGGCCAGACCGGCTACGCCGACCCCTCCCACCACGAACCCGAGCGTACGTTGCGAGCTCGAGGGCGCGTCGCCTGCGTCGGCATCGGCCGCACTCGGATTCACGAAACCAATCGAGCTGCCCTCACGCGCATCCGGCAAGTCGCTCTTGCGCGCACCCAGCGAAAGCGCGAGCTCGCGTTTCTCGGCTTCTGCGAGCGAGATGACGGTCTCCGCGTCTTCGTAGCCGGGAGCTCGAACGATCAGCTTGTGCTCACCAGGATCGACGGGAAGCGCTACACCTAGACTGCCACTGCCGAGCTCCGTTCCGTCTTTCAAGACCACCGTGCCGGGCGGTGCGTCTTCGGGTAAAAACAGGCTGAGCTTCGACAAACGCGGCTCGAGCGCCGCGGCTCGCTGACTCGCGATCTGAATACGCTCATCGCCGCTCGGCAGCTTTTGTACGGCCTCTTGATAGCGCTGCCACGCCGCCGCGAGTTGCCCGAGCTTTTCGCGGCAATTGGCCAGGTTGAAGACCGTGCCCACCGCAGGCTCGAGGCGATTGCTTTCCTCGAAGCGCTGGCAGGCCGTGGCGTGATCGCCCTTGCCGAGCGCCTCGCGGCCGGAACGGAACAAGGCCTCAGCGACGGCTCTGTCTCCCGTTTGAGCCGCGGCCAGCGTGGACAGCGAAGAGACGAGGCACACCGCGCCCCATGACACCAAAACTTTGCTCATCAGTGGCTCAGTAGCGTTTTTCGAACGGATCGTGGGTGGGAGCAGGCGCGTTGGTTTTGGTCTCTGTGCTCGACCCAGCCGCGCGCGCGCCGGCGCCCGCCGGCTTCTGTACTCGCGCTGCGGGACGCCGAGAACCCTTACTTCGCGCGCGGGGCGTGTCGTCGCCGGCGTCGTGCCCCAGGATCGGAACGGCCTGGGTCACTACCGGCTCTTCAGGCACGCGGCGCGCGGGTTCTTGCTGCAGTGCGGGCGGTTCGGACGCGGGCTTCGGCAGCTGGGGTTCGGCTCCGCTTGGCGCTTCGCGACCGGACTCTGGAGCGCGTAGCGCGGCGAACGCTGCAAAGCCGAGAAACACCAGCGTCAAACCAGCCATGACCAAGCCGAAACGCGAACGGCGCCTCGAGCTCGTGGTCCGCGGGCTCGAGCTCGTCACCGCACTCGCGAGTGAGACTGGACGGCCGTTACCGAGCATCCCCGCGGGCGCAGCCACGGTGTCGGACTCGCGATCGCGCTCCAGCACGGAGAGCGACACGCGCGGGGCCGTCAAGTCGCGCGCCGGCGCTACCAGAGGCACCGCATCGCGTACCGCGAGCTGCATGGTGTGTGCGCTGACCCAGCGCTGCACTTTGTCGTACGCCAGCGCGCGGTCGACGAGATCGATCACGGGCTGCGGCAGCTCCGGCAGAACCGTGCCCAGCGAGCGCGCCGGCGCGGTGGCAGCCAGCACGAGCTGATCGGTGATGGTATCGGCGTCGTGGACGTTCTGCCCCGACAGCAGCGCGAACATGGTCGCGCCGATGGACCAGATATCGGAGCGCGCGTCGATGTCGTCCCAGCGACCGCGGGCTTGCTCGGGAGACATGAAGGCCGGCGTACCCATGAACGTGCCGACGCCCGTGTTCATGTTGGTGGCCGCGCCAGCCAGCTCTCGCAGGCGCGCGATGCCGAAGTCCAGCACTTTGAGCTGACCCGTCGTGGTCAAGAACAGGTTGTCCGGCTTGATGTCACGATGCAGGATGCCGCGCTCGTGTGCAGCCGCCAGAACGTCCAGCAGCTGGTCGGTGAGCTGCAGCACTTCCCCCGGTTCGAGCCGCCCCCCTTTGCGGGTTGCGCGATCCTCGAGCGTTTCTCCCTGCAGGAGCTCCATCACCAAGAACGCGGCGCCGTCCTCACCGATGTCGTCGTCGTAGACGGCCACGGCCCCGATGTGTCCGACGGTGTTTGCGGCGTACCCTTCACGCAGAAAGCGCGTCTTTACGGCGTCATCGACCGACAACTCCGTATGCAGCATCTTGATCGCGACTCGGTTTTGGTTGCGGTGCACCGCGGCGTACACGGCCGCCATGCCGCCAATCCCGAGCATGCGCTCCAGGCGCCACTTGCCATTCAGAACCGTGTCGACCCGAGCTTTGGCTCGCTGCACGACTTCGGGCGATATGGCCATGTGATCGCTCAAGCCTAACTGCGCGCCAGTTGGGCGTCAAAAGCGCTCGCTAGAATTGCTCGGCCGAGCGGACATCGGTTCAGTGCAACGGGTGTCCCGAGCGCCGGACACCGGCGCCCGTTCGAGCGGAGGGGAGGCGCTCCAGCCGCGCCGGCACATAAACGTAACGAACACCATCCCAATGCCAAAACCCGCGTACCCAGCGCTGACCCTGCGGCGCCCTACGCAGCGGCTGGCCGGTTTCGCCGCGCGAGCTGGCCGTGCCCGTCTCCCCTAGTAGAAGCGCGCCCGCGGATTCCTCGGTTGGTCGCGGCGGGGGTCCGCCCCTGGCCTCTGCCTGGCTTGGATGCGCCGGAGCCCCGGGGACACATCCGGAACCGAACGCCGCCACGAGCAGCAGGAACGGTGTTGGAAACACCCGGTGGCCGATCTCGGAACGTTCGCGCTTCGTCATGCCGGCGACAAAACAAACCAAGTACCAAGTTCGTAGCCTCGGGACTACGCTCGCCCGGCCATGGTATCCAGCATCCAGCAAGAATTGGCGCGACTTCCCGCGGATGTCAGCGAGCTGCTGCGGCGGCATCGCTTCGACCCGCAGCGCTTCGAGCAGCTCGCGGCGAAATTGACGCAAGCCGGCGCCTCCGACAATCGGGTGAAAGGGCGCGTGGAAGCCCCGAGCGGCGATGATGTCACGGAATTTCCCGCGCGCGGCTCGGCCGCCTGGAACGAGCTCGAACGTCTGGGTCTCGATCTGCTCGCCCGGGGTGAATGCGCGCTCGTGGTGCTCGCTGGCGGCATGGCCACACGCATGGGCGGCGTGGTCAAGGCGCTGGTGGACGCGCTACCCGGCGAGACCTTCCTGGATCTGCGCCTCAAAGAGATCGATGCCATGCAGCGCCGAGTCGGGCGCGCGCCGCCATTTTGGCTGATGAGCAGCCACTCGACACACGAAAAGCTGGTGAGCACGCTCGGTCCTCGCCTCGATGGCTATCAGGTCGCGGTTTTCCCACAATACTTGTCGATTCGACTGACGCCGGACGGACACATTTTTACGGACGCTCAGGGCCGGCCCAGTGAACATGCGCCCGGGCACGGCGACTTGCCGGATGCCCTGCGGGACAGCGGGCTCATCGGGCGCTTCGTGAAGGCGGGTGGCAAGCTGGTGATGGTCGCCAACCTCGACAACCTGGGCGCGACGCTCGAACCCGCGGTGATCGGCTGGCATCTGAAGTACGGGCGCCAAGTGACGTGCGAGGTCGTGAGCAAGGTCGGCTCCGATCGCGGCGGCATTCCCGCGCGCGTCGACGGCCGGCTGGTGGTGCTCGAAGAATTTCGATTGCCGGACAATTTCGATGCTGCGAGCGTGCGCGTGTTCAACACGAACACCTTTCAATTCGATGCGCGGGCGCTGCTCGAGCTCGACATGGCCTGGACGTACTTCATCGTGCAGAAAAAGATCGGCGACGCGCCCGTGATTCAGTTCGAACGCCTGGTCAACGAAGTCACGAGCCACCTCGCTGCGCGCTTCATCCTGGTGCCGCGCAGCGGCAGCGAGTCCCGTTTTCTCCCCGTCAAAGACAACGAGGAGCTCGAGGCACGCCGGAGTGAGATTCGCGCGGTCGCGGAAGGCCGCGGAATTCTGCCATGAGGAGAACCCTATCCTGGCGGCGGGCAGCGACGTGCGGGCTCGCGGCCGGGCTTGCCGCGAGCGCCGCCTACGCGCAAGAACCCGTGCAACGCTTGCAGCGTTTGCCCGCCTATGGTCGCAGCATCGTCGGCACCGACGACAGCACGGCGATCGTGCAAAATCCCGCCAATGTCGGCTTCTTGCCGGCTACGGAGCTGCGCTGGTCGAGCTTCTACCTGGACGAACGCGCCGAGATCCCGGCCCAGGGTCACGCCTTTGCGCTGGGCGTGCCGCTGCCGTTCATCCCACTCGCCACGGGTCTGCGCCTCGATCTGGTCGATCCGCCGATCACCGCGGGACGTGCCATGCAGCTCGGCGGAAGCAATTACCAGTGGCTCACCTGGGCGCTCGCGGTCAGGCCCGCCTCCAACGTTTCGTTCGGTTTCTCGCTGCAGCGCACGTACTCGAGCACCAGCCTCGCGCACGGCTTGAGCTCGTGGTCGTTCGGCTTCACTTCGCGGCCGTTCAATCACCTCGGAATGTCGTTCGTGGCCAGCGATATCAACCGCCCCCGCAACGACGCGGGCGGCGTGGTCGACCCGGCGTACGACATCGCGCTCGCCGTGCGGCCGTTTCAGAGCCAGGTCGTGGAGCTCGGCCTCGAAGCCAAGTACCTGGACTCCGAGCCCGGATTTTGGATCCCGCGTGCCACGCTGGGGGTCGATATCCCGTCGTTCGGGCGCGTGCGCGGCGAGTTCTCGATCAGCGATCCCAGTGAAGAGACCCGCGAGCGCGCCTGGACGGTCGGTGGCTCACTGGCGCTGCACTGGTCGACGCCTGGCGGCTCGTTCGAGCTCGCCGCGGGCAGCATCGGCGGCACGGGCCTCGGTACGGACGCGCGCTCGCGCGCTTACAACAACCTCAACGCCGACGTCGCGTTCAAGGCCTGGCGCGAGCCCGCGAGCATCGAAGCTCCGCGCTTTGCGCTGCGGCTGCGCATCGAATCCACGCCCGACGTGCGCGAGCACGTCGCGCTCCTGAAGCGTTTGTGGGGCATCGCCGAACGCGAGGACAAGGTCGATGCCGTGGTGCTCGAGCTCCGCACGGCGCCGGGAGACACACTCGCACACGTGCAAGAGCTGCGCGATGCACTGTTTCATCTGCGCCGGCACGGCAAACGCGTGCTGTGTCACCTCGAGGACGCGGACGGAGCGTCACTGTACCTGTGCTCGGCGGCGAACCGCATCTTGATCAACCCCGCAGGCGGCATCCGTTTCGCCGGCCTCAAGACGCGTCATCTCTACTTCAAGAGCCTGCTCGACAAGCTCGGCATTCGCGCGGATTTCGTGCGTATCGGCGAGCACAAGAGCGCGCCCGAGCGGCTGACCCGCGAAGGCTCGACGGAAACGTCGCGCGCGGACAAGATCGACCTCCTCCAGCAACACGAGCGCCAGTACGTCGAAGCGCTCGCCGCGGGGCGGCACCTGGCGCCGGCTACGCTGCGCGAGCGCATCGCGCGCGGGCCGTTCATCGCTTCGGAGGCGCACGCGGCGGGGCTCGTGGACGGCTACGCCTTCGACGATCAGCTCGACGACGCAGTGACCGCGCTGGTGGGACGGCGCACGCTGCTGCTCGAAGACAAGCGCGCACCGCGCGCGCCGGAGTACTTCGGACAGGTGCCGGGCGTGGCGCTCGTATACGTCGACGGCGACATGGTCGATGGCCGCAGCGAGACCATTCCGTTCTTGGGCATGAAGCTGGTCGGTTCCTACACCATTGCCGAAAACCTCAAAAAGGTGCGCGAAGATCCGCTGGTCGCCGCGGTGGTGCTGCGCGTGGAGACCGGCGGCGGCTCGGCGATGGCCGCGGACGTGATGTGGCGCGAAGTGCAACTCACCGCTCGTCAGAAGCCCGTGATCGTCAGCATGGGCAGCTACGCGGCCAGCGGCGGCTATTACATCGCCGCGCCCGCCACGTACATCTTCGCCAATCCGCTGACGTTGACGGGCAGCATCGGCATCTTCTACGGCAAGGCTGACATCGCCGAGCTGCTTCGCAAGATCGGCGTGAGCGTGGAGGTTTACAAGACCGCGCCGCGCGCCGACGCCGAGTCGATCTTCCGGCCGTTCAGCGACGAGGAACGCCAGGAGCTCGTGCGCAAGGTCGGGCAGTTCTACGACATGTTCTTGTCGCGCGTGGCGCTCGGGCGAAAGCTCTCGAAACAGGACGTGGACAAAGTCGGGCAGGGGCGGGTCTGGACCGGTGAACAGGCGCACGCCCGCCGCCTGGTCGACGAGATCGGAGGCTTGCGCCAAGCGCTCGAATACGCGCGCCGCGCGGCGGGGATCCCGGACTACGCACCGATCGTGGAGCTGCCGCCGCCGGACACGTCCCTGATCGGCCGGCTGCTCGGTATCGAAGGCTTGCACTCGAAGTTCGCCCAGATGCCCATGCCGCCTGCGCTCGCGGAGATGGTCCGCGCGATTGGCCCGTTCGTGGTGTTCCCGCCCGACAAGGCCATGGCCAAAATCGAGCTCGTGCCCGTGACGCCGTGAACGCGGTACTGCTCTCCTGCTCCGATCTGCGCATCGATGTCGATGGCGTCGCGCTCATCGACGGCCTGTCGTGCACGGCTGGGCAGGAGCGGGTCGCGCTGCTGGGCGCATGGGAGCCGCTCTTCCGCTACCTGACCGGCCAGGCGGAGCTGGCGCGCGGAAGCTGTGAGCTCGTCGGCCTCGATGCCCGTCACGCCGTGCAGAGCGGGCAAGTCGGGCTCGTGTGTCACGATCCACCGCTGCCGCCACTGTGGTCCGTAGCCGAGTACGTGCAGAAGAGCGCCGAGCTCGCCGGACTCGGAGTCGGGCGCGCGCGCGAAGCCACCCGCACGAGCCTGGCCGAGCTCGGTGTTGCCGCGCTGGCAACGCGGCGCGCATCGAGTCTGAGCGCGCCCGAACGCAGGGTCGTGCAGATCGCGCAGGCGCTCGTCACCGATCCCAGCGCGCTCCTGCTCGAGCAGCCGCTCGGCGAATTGGACGAAGCGGGGCAAGAGCTCGTGGCAGTTTTTCTGCAACGCGCGGCCGCGAAGCGCGGGCTTTTGTGCTCGTTCCGCGCTGCACCCACGGCGGGCGCCGAGCGCAGCTTGCTCGACTCGAGCGAGTCCGTGCTCTGGCTCCAGGACGGCCGGCTGCTCGCGTCCGGGCCGCCGGCTACGGTGCTCGCGGGCAGCACCACCTATCGGGTGCTCGCGCTCTGCCACGTGGCGCGGCTCTGCCGGGAGCTCGAGCAGCGCGGCTGTCGCGTACACTCGCTCGGTCAGGCCGACGACGACGCCGGCTCGCGGCTGCTCGTGGTATTGCCGGACGGCGCCAGCGCCGATTCGATCCTGGATGCAGCCCTCTCGGCCGAAGCAGCCATCGTCGAGCTGGTGCCGGCGTAACACTACTTGCAGCGACCCTCGTCATGACTGAAGTGCCCTCCGATCCCCCCGCCCCTGCGGCCAGCTCGCGCTCGGAGCTCGCGCAGGCACGGCGTATCGTGGTGAAGATTGGCTCACGCGCGCTGGCCGGAGACACGGAAACCCCGCACCACCTCGCCGAGCAGATTGCTGCAGCCGTGCAGGGCAAACGCGCCTGCGTGCTCGTCTCGAGCGGCGCCATCGCGATCGGCTGTGCTCGCCTGGGTTACAAGCAGCGTCCCAAGGAGATGGCGCGGCTGCAGGCCGCGGCAGCCGCCGGTCAGAGCGTGCTGATGCGCCGCTACGACGAGGCCTTCGCCGCTTTCGGCATGACGGCAGCCCAAGTCCTGCTCACGCACGCCGACCTCGCCGATCGCGAACGCCTGAACAACGCGCGAGAAGCATTCGCTGCTCTGCTCGAGGCCGGCGCGGTGCCAATCGTCAATGAGAACGACACGGTCGCGACGGACGAAATCCGTTTCGGCGACAACGATCAACTCGCAGCCATGGTCACGCCGCTCGTCGGCGCGGAGCTCCTGGTGCTGCTGACGGACATGGAGGGCGTGCTCGGCCCTGACGGGAAGCGCATCAGCACCATGACCGACCAGACCGAAATCGGGCAGGTTGCGAGCAACGCCGAACGAGTGGGCAGCGGCGGCATCAGCAGCAAGCTCGACGCGGCCCGCAAAGGCTGTCGCGCCGGAGCCAACGTGGTGATCGCCAAAGCCTCACACCCGAACGTGCTCTCGGAAGTGCTGAACGGCGCCGACGTCGGCACGTTCTTCCCGCGCTCCGGCCCCGCACTGCGCGCGCGCAAGCACTGGATTGCGTTCACTTTGCGACCGCGCGGCACGATCTTGCTGGATGGCGGCGCGGCGGCGGCCATGGCAGCCGGCAAGAGCAGCCTGTTGCCGGTGGGAGTGCTGGGCGTGCGCGGCCAGTTCGATCCAGGCGACTCCGTGCGTCTAGTCGCGCCCGATGGCAGCGAGGTAGCGCGCGGACTGACCCGGCTCGGAGCGCTCGACGTCGCGCGCTCCGCGGGGAAAAAAGGCCGTGAGCTCGACTTGCTGTTCGGCATCGACGGCAGCGACGTGATCGTCGTGCACAAGGACGACTTGGTCGTCGCTACCTGACGCTCATGTCGTGCGGGCGCCTACACGCTCGGGCGTCGCCGCGTGTACGAGGGAACGAATTTCACTGACGGGTGTCTTTCGGTACACTGGCACCTGCGCTCCTCGGAGCGCTCGAGGATTCGATTGGGATCCCCCCTTCAGCGTGGCGAGAGACATCGGCGGTGGAAGCCTGCCGCAGGAGTCGCGGTGTGCCTGCTGTTCGCGTTCGAACTGCTGGGCTGTGCCCGCCTGAAGCCTTTCCGCATCGACGTGACCCCCCCGCGGCCCACGCCCGCGTCCTTGCCGGATCCGAACGCGCGACCCGAAATCGCGGACGCGCCCTGGACACTGGCGAGTGAAGACGACTACGTGGTGCGGATCGTGGCCGGCAACGTGACCTGCTCGGGCACGATCATCGACGCCGATCGGGTGCTCACCGCGCATCACTGTGTGAGCAAACGCGACGCGCTCGGCAACATGCTGCCGAGCAACGTCCCCGCTTCCACCGTGCGCATCGAGCTCGGTGGGGACTACCTGCCCTGGGCTGAAGTCGCCGTGCGCGCCATCGTGGCGCCGGGTTGCGGTCACGCAGCGGGCGAAGGCGACCTCGCCATTCTCGTTCTCGAGCGCAAGCTGACCGGCGTTCGCACCGCCACGCCCCGGCTCGACCGCGCGCCCGAGCTCGGTGAAGTCGTGGAGCCGATGGGATTCGGGCGCTGCGCCGAGAGCACGGATGCGATTCGCCGCAGCGCCCGACGCGGCGGCAATCTGACCCGTCTGGCGAGCGGACGCTTCCGCCTGAACGCGGCGATTTGCCCCGGTGACTCGGGTGGCCCCGGCCTGAGCAAGACCACGGGTGAGGTCGTCGGCGTGATTTCCGCAAGCGTGATGGACGGCAGCGAGCAGACCCGGGGCTTGTCCGAGTTCACCCGTCTCGATCGCTGGCGGGCCGTGTTCGCGAACTCGAGCTTGATCGCGGGGGGCGCGAGCCCGGCAGAGCTGCCGCCGGTCGACTGCGTGGCGGACCCGGGCGCGGCTGCAGTCACGCCCTGACCCGAGCTTCACGCGGACATTGGCCCCGTTCGTGAGAACGCACGATGTTGGGCGCCCGCGGATCGGTTTTGGTACGCTGCGGTCATGCGCAAGCTCGTGCGATTTCTGCTCTGGACGGCGATCGTCCTCGGCGTGCTCGTCGCGCTCGCTCGTTACACGGCCATCCGCTGGTGGCGCGTTCCGGCGAACGACCCGTACCTAGAAGCTTCCGTAGCGCCCACCGTGCGCGGCGGGGATTGGATCATCCTCTGGAGGCTCACCAAGCCCGATTACGGCGATCTGGTCCTCTGCCCGGAACCCGAAGCGCCTCATCGCGTCGTGATCGGTCGCATCGCGGGGGAGTCGGATCAAAAAATAGAGACTATCGACAGC
>DATHEN010000136.1:0-2301 GCA_035318565.1 Polyangiaceae bacterium | reverse complement strand
GAACCTGAGTCACGATCACTCGGACGCGCACGGCAGCGCGGAGCACTATCTGGCGTCCAAGGCGCAGTTGTTCATGGCGCTGCCACCCGGTGGCACGGCCGTGCTCAACGCACGCGATGACAACGCCGAGCTCATCGCAGAGGTGATCCCTCCCGGAGTCGAGCTGATCCGCTATGCAGTACCTTCGCGGGGGGAGCTCTGGGCGAGAGCCGATCTGGCAGCGCACTCGATCCGCGTCGGCCTTTCGGGCACCTGCTTCGAGCTCGAGGATTCGGAGCGTTTCCCCGGATTGCCGCGGACTTGGTCGATACGTGCCCTCGGCGAGGTGTTCGTCGAGAACGCGCTTGCCGCGCTCGGGGCAGCGCTCGCGGCTTCGGTGCCGGCGCCAGCGGCGGCCGCCGTCTTGTCGTCGATCGCGCCGCCTCCCGGGCGCTTCGAGCTCGTCCGCGAACGGCCGTACGCCGTCGTCGACTACGCACACACTCCGGACGCGCTCGCACGCACGCTCGCGACGGCTCGCCAGCTGTGCCGGGGCACGCTCACGCTCGTGTTCGGAGCGGGAGGAAACCGTGACCGCGCCAAGCGACCTTTGCTGGGTGCTGCGGCACGGGCTGCAGACCGCATCGTGCTCACGTCCGACAACCCGCGTGACGAAGATCCCGAAGTCATCATCGATCAAATCGCGGAAGGTGTTGGAGCTCACGCGAATATTTCACGAGAGGTCGATCGCAAGCGCGCCATCGTGCTCGCGCTGCGCGACGCCGGCGTCGAAGATTGGGTGCTGATTGGCGGCCGAGGCCACGAGAGCCACCAAGAGTCCGCAGGCAGCAAGACTGCGCTCTCGGACGCGGCGATCGTGCGCGAATTCGGCCCCGCTTGGATTAACGGCGTACCGCGCTCCGATGTTCGGTAAGATCGCCCAGCTCAGCGCGGTTTTGCGCATTTCCAGGGAGGAACGCCGATGGCCGTCGATCGATCCAATTTCTTGCTCATCGCGGGCGCGATGGCAGCGGGAGGCGTTGGCGTTTGGGCAGCGCAAGAGTATCGCGTCGTGCCAAAGAATGCGGCGCCTTCATCGCCGGCTCCAGCAGGGCTCGCTGCATCCGTAACTCCGAGCGCCGAGCCAGTGCCATCGACAGTGGTCGTGGTCGATCCCGAAACCGCCAAGCCGGCGTGCGATGACAGCGTGGGGACGCCCGAAGAGTGTCCTTCCGCCGTCGGCCCCGCGGACGAGAGCTGTGCGAACATCGTCTTCAAGCGCTGCAACGAGTACAAGGCCGCCTTCAAGCCCAAGGTGGCACAAGAGGCGGTTGCCTGCCTGCGCCGGCTGAAGGCGAACGAGCGCTGCGATCCGACTCGCATCAATCTCTGCGGCCACCGAGCGCTGATGGCTGCGTGTCCGGAAGCTGCGCCGCCCGCCAAGGGCAAATACGTGCGGGCCAGCGGCACGACTCCCGCAACCGTAGAATTGACTGAAGACTCGGAATCCGAAGCGTCACCGCTCACGGCTGCGTGCGAGCGCGTAATGAAGAGCTGCGCGGGTCAACCGCTGAGCCCGACACTCAGCGACTGCCGGCAGACGCTCGCTGGCATGAACGAGAATGGACGCGCAAGCATGGTCGGCTGCGTTGCCTCGTTCTGCGGCGAGCGCGGTCTACTGGGTTGCGAAGCCGTCAAGGTCCCGGGCGCAGCGCCGCGCTAGTACCTCGATTCACTCGAATCGAGGTACGTCATGACAGTCCGTGCTCGAGTCGAGCGAATCCCTGGCGAGGGAATTTCGGGGCCCTTGCCCCGTCGAGGGCCTCGAAATTCCCATCGCTTCGCTGGACTCGAGGACTAGGCGTCAGCGATCGAGCCAGTCCGCTGCCAGAGATTGTGTTGGCGCATAGGCGATGCTCACGTCGCCCGCGCTTCCGGCGACCTGTACGATTTGAACACCGGGGTAACCGAGCTGGCCGTTGTAGCCGTTGCCCCAGCAGCGCACTCGGCCAGTCGATAGAACGGCGCAGGTGTGGCCAACGCCTGCATCGACTTGCTTGACGTCGCCGCCCACCGGCACGTCGCCATTTGCCGACGGCGGAACGAGCGGCGTGCTTTCATACCCGGTCAAGTGGCTCTGGCCCCAGCAGCGCAGTTTGCCGGTCGCAAGCAGCGCGCAGGTGTGATTGGCGCCCGCCGTGATTCGAGACACGCTGCCCCCGACGTCTACGTATCCCCCTGGCGATGGCAGCGTCTTGTCGTTCGTGTAGCCGAGTGCGCCCTGGTTGCCGAGTCCCCAGCAGCGGACCCGACCGTCCGCGA
>DATHEN010000135.1:0-4853 GCA_035318565.1 Polyangiaceae bacterium | reverse complement strand
CGAGGCGCAGCTGGCTGCCGAAACGCGGCCACACGCCCCACTCACGGGGATCGCGCTCCAGCACGAGACGATCGTCCACCCAGATGGCCAGCGCTCCCTGTGCCGCCAGCAGCACCTCACGGGCTCGTGGCAGCTCGAAGTATGTCTCCGCGTAGAAAATGCCGTCGTTCGCCGGTTCCTCGACGCTGGCGAGACAGCCTTCCTGTTCGATCTTCAGGATGCGCGGCGCCTGCGTCAGCCCCGCTTCGGCCGGCCAGTGTGAGGGCCACGCGCCAGGCCGCTCTGCGGCGAAGTGTTTGAGCGCGTCGCGCGCGACGCCGCGCCCGAATGGACCCGCGATACGCAGCCGAGGGGCGCAACCGAAGTGCGCGGCGGCCAGCTCTTCGACGTCCTTGTTCGCTTCCGCATACGCTTCCTCGGACCACCACTCGACGAGCTCGCTGCGCGCGCGCCAGCCGAGCTGCTTGGGATCGCGGATGGCTTCTTCGACGAACGGCTTCGAGCGCTTCCAGAGCTCGGGCGCCACCGCGCGGTAAACGAGCGCCTGGCGAATGGCGAACCAAGCCAGGTAAGGCGCGCGCGCATCGGACGAAGTGCGCGCCGCGCGGGCAGCGAGCAGGTAGTGATCAGGGGCGGTGCGCATACGGCCGTGCAGCGAGTCGTCGAGGCCGCGCGCGAAGTGGGCGAGCATGCCGTCGCTCTTCAGTGCGTCCAGGTGTTTGCGGGCCTTTTGCGCTCGCTTCGCGTCTCCGCCGGGAGCGATCAGCTCTTCGAGTAACCAGCGCGCCGCGAGCTGACTGTCGTCACTTTCGGCTGCCTCCCGCCGCAGCGCGTCGAGAGCGGACTCCGGTTTGGCGCTCTGTCCGCCCGCGCAGGCGACGAGCGCCGTGGCGAGCAACAAAAGCCACGCATGGAAGAAGCCCCGTACGTCCCGCATCATCCACTGCATCGAAACCAAACCGAGCCTTTCGTCAGCGCCCACCGTTCGCAGGCTCGACAATCAGGGGCACGCTGAGCGCACGATCCGCCAGTTCACAGAATTTTCGCCACTCCGCGTACTGGGCGGTCCGAATGCGCGTGGCCCGCACCACCAGCCGGCTGTGGATCGTCACTTGCTCCGCTTCCTGCTGCACGTCGATGGAGATCGAGCCGAAGGGCGAAGTGTGCTGCGTCTTGACTGGCGTCGAAATCACGCGCGATGCAGCCGGAAGCTTGAACGTGAAGGTTTCATCGACCGTCGAGAACGCCACCAGATGTACGTCCTGGCGTCTCCGTGAGAGCGAAGCAAACGTGGGAGTCAGGCGCACGCTGCTCGTGGCCGGCAGGATCAATTGCTGTCCCTCGCGCCGTCCGAACACCGGCGCGGCGCCGCGCACGCGGATCTGCACCGATTGCTTGAAATCGGCGAGATTCGAGCCGGTCACGCCCTGAGCGCCGGCATCGAGCATGAAACCGGGGAACTCGCGGCCGAGGTCGGCGCTCACGCGCTCGCGCTGCGTGCCTTCGGCGTGGTAGCGGGCGCGCCACTCGGGTGCGGAGATGCCGCGCGTGTCGTACTGGATGTCCAGCCTGGCCGAGCCGTCTACGTTGACGTGCGCGTTCACCGAACGCCGCGTGACGTTCTTCTCCGGATCGGCGCTCGGCAGGCGCGTCAGCTGGGCTTTGCCCTCGTTGACGAGCAGCGCCAAAGCTCCCATGTCCATTTTGGGCAGCTCGTTCGCGCCCGCGAATTCTGCGGTTCCGTCCAGGTACAGGCGCTGAGACGGCACGTACGCGATGGCGTGGTCGAATGGCGCCAGGCTCGGCACGTCCGAGCGAAAGTCCCCGCGCATCTGCGTGCGCACGATCACCAGCGTGGAAGGAATGCCGAGCTCCTTCAAGAGCGTCACGATGACCGTCGCCTTGTCTTTGCAGTCGCCCCAGCCGCGCGCCACGGTCTGCACGCAGCGGCGCGGCTTGTAGCCGTAGATCCCGAGCTCGAGCGCGACGTAGCGCGTGTTCTTGACGACCCAGTCGTAGACGGCGCGAATCTTGTCCAGCTCGGTGTGGGCGTCCTTGGTGATCTCGTGCGCGAGCTTGCGCGTTTCGTCGTCGAGATCGAACTGGTCCTTGGCGAGACCCCAGTACCAGCGCCCGAGATCGGTCCAGTTCTTGTAGGTCGAAACGTGAACGAAGCCGAGCACCTCCGGCCAGGCGGGCATGGCCGGCTCCGGCGCGATCTCCGCCACGTTTGCCGCGAAAAAGCGGTAGATGCGCTGCGAGCCGGTGTCCTGCACGCGCCGCGTGAGGCCCGGAACGCGTTCGTCGATGTAAAGCGTGCGCGTCTTCGGTGTGATCAGCACGTACTCCGCGTTCGCGACCGGCTCGCTCGATTGCATGTAAACGATCTCGCCGAAGTAGTCGGCGAACTCGTTGTTCGGCGCGATGTCGTCGATGCGATAGCGCAGCTCGACGACGTCACCCGGTTCGAGCCGTGGCAGCTCCACGTAGAAGTTCTTGGAGGACGTGTACATCGAGATCGACGGATCGTCCGCGGCGGCTTCGCCGTACTCGATGGCTTCGTCGACCTTGCCGTCACCGCGGTACACGCGCGCGCCGCGCAGCTGCACCACTTCACGATCGCCTTCGTATTGAAAGGCGTATTGCCGCGCGGCCGCCGCGGCAGTGTCCGTCAGCGGCTGGAACACGACCTGCCGGAACTTGCTCGAGAGGCCGTTCTCGAAAACCGTGGTCACGGTCAAATCGCGGAGCGTGCGGCGGTTCTGTCCCTGCGCCGGTGCGTGCCGCGCGCGGAGGAATTGCTGACTGGTCCAGGCGTACGCTTCGTCCGGGCGGGTGCGCTCGGGCTCGATCTGCTCGACGTACTCACGCACAGCGCGATCTTGCGGGCGAATGCGCAATATTTCCCGAAGCGCCGCCAGTTGCTGGTCGCGCTGTCCGAGCTCCCCTTGCAGATCGGCGAGGGTGCGCAACGTTCCGATGTCTTCCGGGGCGAGCTCGAGCGCGCGCCGGTACGTGGCCATGGCGCGTTCGGCTTGGCCCAGGCGGCGGTACGCGCGCGCAGCCACGCCGAGCGCCCACTGGCTGTCGGGATCGGCCTCGAGCAAGCGCTCGGCCCAACGCTCGACCGCAGCGCGGTCCCTCTGCGCCAGCGCCAGGTCGATGCGCGCTGCGATGAAGCTCCGGTCGTCGAAACGCAAGCTCGAGTAGCGCGTCTCCGCGGTGCTCGCTTGACTCGAACGTCCGAGAGCGCGCAGCTGCGAAGCGTACATGTTCAGCAAATTCACCGAGTCGGGGTTCCGCTCGATACCGCGCTCCAGCAGGCTGAGCGCGGTGCGTTTCAAGCCGGCTTCGTTGTACGCTTGCGCGCGTCCGTACAAGGCGCGAACGTTGTCCGGATCGAGCGCCAGCACGCGATCGTAGAGCGGGATCGCCGCGCGCCAGTTCGGTCCGGATTGCGCGTGCGCGGCCTGCGCCAAGAGCAGCTCGATGCTGGTGTGGCCGGTTCCGGCGCTGAGCTTCTCGGCACGCAGCAGCCAGTGACGCGCGAGGTTGCGATCTTCCGCGAGCTGGCTCGCCAGCAAAACGCGCTCGAGAGACGGGGAGCGTTCGGCGGCGCGGCGCGCCAGATCCCGCGCCGCGTGCGTCGTGCGATCGTCTCCCTCGGTGTAAACCAGGTATTCGGCGTGCGCCTGCAGGTCCGCGGCGCTCGCGTCTTTGCGAGCCGTGCGCTTGGTGAAGTGCTGAAGCGGGCCTTCGGGGCCCGTGTGCGGCAGGACGCGGGCCTTGGCTGAAGCAGCCGGCGCTTGCGCGGCTTTGGCGGGATCCTTCTGCGCGCGCGCCTTGCCCGTGCGTGCAGCAACGCGCTCGGCCACCGGTCCGCTCGCGGCGAAATCATTGCTGGTGACCAGGGACGCATCCGGAGCGCCGCGCGCGTCCGCGAGCCGCACCGATACGACGGGCGCGCTGTCCTCGCCGCAGACTTTGACGACCAGGCTGTTCTGGCCCGGTTCGAGCGTGACCGAGCGAGCCATGCGGTCGGCATCGTGACCGCGGTAGGCGTTGTCGAGCAGAACCAGCTCGCCGTTCCAGAACACCTTGAACGCTCCAGCTGCGCCCAGCCACAGGCTGATCGGACGGGCGCGCTCGGCCTTCTTGGCGCTGACGAACGTGGCTGCGTAAACGCAGATCTTTTGCTCGGGCCGCATCAGCGCCGAGCTGTCCAAAAAGCCGTAGGGAAACGCTTGCGGTACGGCGCGCCAGCGCACGGGCCGTTGCTTGCCGTTGTACGCGCGACCGGGCACGAGCGGCTCCGCGAACGCGAGCTCCGGCCCGAGCTCCTCGTCGAAACCGCTCTTGCCTTCGTTGTCGAAGGGGCCGATCACGAGCCAGCGGTCCACGTAGCCTAGCGACGCGATCTTGCTGCGCGCGGCCTTCAGATCGCCGCGCCGTGAGCGCGCGTACGCCGCCAGCAGGCCGGCGTAGGCACGCTCGGCGGGCTCGAGCCGCGTCGAGCGCTCGGCTTCGAGCAGCGCTTCCTCGACGTGCACGGGAGTGGCACGGTCCCACGTCGCCCACACGCGGCGTAGCGCGGCGTAGACGTCGGCGCCCCGGGCCTGATCGAGGCGCTGCATGGCCGCGGTCAGATCCGGGTGGAACACGGCAGGCGTGCTACCGGCGGGCCGTGCGAGGGCCGCCGCGAACAGCGCGAACAGGACGGCAGCGCGGGTGCTCTTCATTGAAAGGTGTGTGAGAAGGCGGTTGCGCGGTGCCCCGGTGCTCGAGGTTTGCCGCTTGCCGCAGTGGCTTCCCCTCTTAGCTGTGGGTTCCGACGCCCGCAAATCCGAAGCCGA
>DATHEN010000134.1:0-3572 GCA_035318565.1 Polyangiaceae bacterium | reverse complement strand
GATCGCATCGTGCCGGAGCGTGAAATGCAGGAGTCGGAGGCCGAGCTGTCCACCGTGCAGGCCGAACACCGCGCAGCAGCGCAGGCGCTTTCGGCGCTGTCGGCCGTGCGCGGTCAGGGCGCACGCTTCACGCTCACCGCGTCCGTCGCGGGCAGCGTGATCGAACGCAAGGCCGTGCGCGGTCGAATGGTGGGTGAGCAGGAGCTGCTCTACAGCGTGGGCGATCTGACGCGCCTCTGGCTCGTCACGCACGCTTTCGAGCGCGATGCGTTGCGCGTGCGAGTCGGTAGCTCGGCCCGCGCCAATTTCGCAGCGCTACCGAACGAGTCCTTCACCGGCAAGGTCACCTGGGTGGGCGGTCGCGTCGATCCCAAGTCGCGCACGGTCGAGGTGCGTGTGGAGCTCGACAACGCGGCCGGCGTGCTCCGGCCGGGGATGTCGGCGACGGCCGTCATTCCCATCGGAGATTCGAAGGAAACCGTGATCGCAGTGCCCGTTCAGGCCGTTCAGCGCATCGAGCAGCATTGGTGTGTGTTCGTACCCTCGCAACAGGAAGGACAGTTCGAGGTGCGGCGCATCGGCCGCGGTCGCGATCTGGGCTCCGAGCTCGAAGTGTTGTCCGGCCTCAAACCCGGCGAGCGGGTCGTCGTGGATGGCGCATTTCTATTGAAGGCCGAAGCCGAAAAACGCAGCGGCGGCGCCAGCGACCACCACCACTGAGACACCATGCTGAGCCGCATCGTTCACTCTTCTGCAGCCCGTCCGGCCGTCGCTTTACTGCTGGTGTCTACGCTGGCGCTGGCCGGCATCTTTTCGTTTCAACGGCTCCGTCGCGACGTGTTCCCGGATCTTTCCACGCCGCTCTTCAGCGTGATCGTTCAAAACGCGTCGATGGGCGCGGACGAGCTCGAAACCTCCCTGGCGATTCCGCTCGAAACGGCGCTGACCGGGCTACCGAACGTGCGCCGCATTCGTTCGACCAGCCAGCTCGGGGTCGCACAAGTCGTGGTCGAGTTCGAGCCGGACGCGGACTACTACCGCTCGCGGCAGCTCGTCGCCGAACGCGTCAACCAGGTTGCGCCCTCCTTGCCCAAGGGCAGTGAACCGCCGCTGCTGTCGAGTCTCACCGGCCGTTTGAACGAGGTGATGGAGCTGACCCTGGAAGCCAAGCCGGGTGCAGCCGATCTGATGACGCTGCGCGATTTCGCCGAATTCGACGTTCGCAATCGCCTGCTCGCCGTGCCTGGAGTGGCGGCGGTCGAGCGCTTGGGCGGCTACTTGCGACAGTTTCAGATCCAGCTCGATCCCGATCGCATGGCCGCGCGCGGTGTTTCGCTGTCCGAAGTCCTGCACGCGCTCGAGGGCTCCAGCCTGAACGCCGCAGGAGGCTACGTCGAGCAAGGGCCGATGGAGTGGAACGTGCGCGCCGTGGGGCGAGCGGAGAGCGCGGCAGACCTCGGCAGTGTCGTGGTAGCCGTGCGCGGCTCGACCCCCGTGTTGGTGCATGACGTCGCCGATGTGCGCGAAGGCCCTGCGCCCCGGCGCGGCATCGCCCATCGGCTCGCGGGCGAAGTCGTGAGCTGCCGCATCGTGAAGCAACACGGCGCCGACACCGTGGAAGTAGCGGCGGGCGTGCGCCAAGCCGTGGCCGATCTGACGCGCAACCTGCCGCGCGGCATGTCACTGCGCATCGCCTACGATCAGTCCGAGCTCGTGCAGTCCTCGCTCGGCGGAGTGGGCCGCGCGGTGCTGATCGGCGGCGGCCTCGTGATCTTGGTGCTGTTCGGCCTGCTCGGGAATTTCCGCGCGGCCTTGATCGTCACCGCGAGCATTCCACTCTCCATGGCCATCGCGGGTGTGCTGCTCGACGTGTTCGACGTCGGACTCAACGCCATGACCCTGGGCGGCCTGGCCATCGCTGTCGGCTTGCTCGTGGACGCTTCGATCATCGTCGTCGAAAACGTGCTCCACGCCGTGCGGAGTGCAGCCCCGGAGGAGCGCCAGCAGGCGGCCATCCAGGCCGCGGCCGCGGTGGCCCGCCCAATCAGCTTCGCCACGTTGATCGTGGTGGCGGTGTTCACTCCGCTGTTCGCCATGACGGGCATCGAAGGCCGCATGTACGAGCCGCTAGCGCACGCGATGATCGCCTGCATGGCGGCCTCGCTGGTGCTCGCCCTGACGCTCACACCCTCGCTGTCCGCTCGGCTGCTCCCCACTCGAAGCGCTACGGCCGATCGCGATGTTTGGCTGATTCGTCGCCTCAAACGCGCGTACGAACCGGCGCTCGCCTGGTCGATGCGTCACGCCGTGCTGGTTCGCGTCGTTTCACTCGCGCTCACCGTGCCGGCCTTGGTGCTCGGCGCGCGACTCGGCTCGGAGTTCATGCCGGAGCTCGACGAACGCGCGCTGCTCATTCAAACGCAATTGCCGGCCGAGGCCACGCTCGACCAGGTGGACCGCATGAACCACCGCCTGGAAGACGTATTGCGCGGATTCCCCGAAGTGGACGACGTCGTGCGGCGCACCGGCCGCTCGGAGCACACCGAAGATCCCATGCCGCACACCGTGTCCGACGTGCTCGTGGTGCTGAAGCCGGGCAGCGGGCGCTCCACGGAAGAGCTGAGCGAGGCAATGCGCGAGGCCGTCACTGCCGTACCCGGTGTACGCACACTCTTCACGAGTCCGCTGGGAATGCGCATCGACGAGGGCCTGGGAGGCACGCCTGCAGATTTGTCCGTGCGCATCTTCGGACCGAGTCTCGACAAGCTCGACGAGCTCGCGATGCGCGCGCAAACCCTGATCGCCGATGTGCCGGGTCTCACCGACCTGCGCGCCGAGCGCAGCACGGGGCTGCCGCAGCTGAAGATCTCGCTCGATCGACCCATGCTGGCGCGCGCGGGTCTCACCCCCGGGGACGTACTGCGAAGTCTGCAGATCGCCCTGGTCGGCGAACGGGTCAGCGAGGTCTGGCAAGGGCAGCGCCGTTTCGACGTCGTGCTTCGTTTGCAAGAGGACCGGCGAAACGACGCCAGCGCGATCCGGGCACTGCTCGTCGATGCACACGACGGCACGCGTATTCCACTCAGCCAGCTTGCCCGCATCGAACAGACCTTTGCGCCGGGCGTCATCCGCCGCGAGGCCGGCAGCCGGCGCGTCACGGTCGAAGGCGCGACTTCGGGTCGCGACCTGGGTAGCGTCGCCGCCGACGTGCGCGAGCGCCTGGACGCCGAACTCCGGCTGCCGCCCGGCTACTTTCTGGACCTCGGCGGGCGGCTCGAGCAGCAGCAACGCGCTGCGCGTTCGCTGACTTTTGCCATCGCTCTGGCGGGCATCGCGGTGTTCTTGCTCCTCTACATCGCGCTCGGCTCGTTCGCGGACACCCTGGTGATCCTGGCCACGCTGCCGGATGCCATGGTCGGGGCCGTCGTCGCGCTCTGGATCTCGGGAGAAACGTGGAACGTCTCCTCGCTGGTGGGACTGATTGGGCTGTTCGGTATCGCCGTGCAGAACGGCCTGGTGCTCGTCACGCAGACGCGCGCGCTGGTCAAGAGCGGCAAACCGTTCGAGGAAGC
>DATHEN010000133.1:0-5314 GCA_035318565.1 Polyangiaceae bacterium | reverse complement strand
CTCGAACACACGCCGCGCCGCCAGGATCGCGTAGGCCTGTGTGCGCCGGAGCTCCACCTTGCGCGGGATCTCACCGGCGCGAATACGCCACAGGAGGGCCCCTCCCGCTCGGGCGCGCGTACTCTCGAGCTCGTACTCGCGCTGGATCTCCTTCATGTAGCGGCGCATCGAACGGGGCGTGACCCCGAGTGCGTCGGCGAGCTCATATAAGGAGAGCCCTCGCGGATGCTTCTCGAGGAGCTCGAGCGCGCGGTCGAGCCGCCTATGCTGAGTGAACCGACCTAGAGGCCTGCCAACGCCAACCTTCGACACACCATCTCCTTAACGAGGATCGAGCTTCCACGAAACGGCCAAAAGCGGCTGACGCACACTACTGCCACAGTCCGTGAGCGGATCGGATCCCCGATGTAGAATGCGGCATAAAGCCGTCGAAAAGCGCCTTCTGCTCGAGTCGTCGTGTGGAGAGGTGGGCAGAGGTGGGCGTGCTGGTGAAGGCGCAGCGAGCGCCGCCAGCGAGCTCGCGCCAATCGCTGGGGCGTGATCTTAACTTACCCGCGCGAGCGCCGATCCGAGTTGCCGTTGTGGTGTGCCTCGTCCGAAGTGCGAGGCCTCACCGGGCCTCCCATAGAGACGCGAAATCTCGGTTTACGAAGATGCCCGGCGTGATAAGTTTCTACGTTGAGAGATTGCCCGGTGTTCTCTCTGCGCGCATCGCGAAGGGCGTGCGTGTTGGATGGTGTGCAGTCCCATTCGTGAGTGCTGGGTCGCGAAGAGGATGAGCAGTTTGGTGGCTTAGTCGGCGCTGGCGAGTGTGGGCTCGCGGCAGCCGGTTCGTGCGTGCGAAAGGCACAAGGTGAAGGTTCCATGGCGGTGGTGAATTCGAAGCGGCACGCTCGCCGGCTTCTGCTGAGTGCGATCCCTAGTGCCGTTTCTGCCCTGGCCTTGCTGCTCTCGCCCGCTACCACGCAGGCGCAGCCCACGTACGACTGCGCGTCGAAAGATCCGGCGCGCTGGCCCCCGGCCACGAAGCCCTACTTCATGCTGCTCGTGGATACTTCGGGCAGCATGATCAGCTGTACCAACCCCTCGGGTAACAGCTACGAGTTTCCGGACTCGTGCCCCTCGACCGCAACCGCGAATTCCTGCGGCCTCGAACCCACCCGCTTCAACGACGCCAAGTGCGCGCTCCGCCAAACGGTCCAGGCCTTCTCCGGCCAGGTGAACTTCGGCATGGCCACGTTCGCCGTGCGCCTCACCGGCTGCAACAACGGCACTGTGACTGACAGTTGCACGACAGGCAGCGGTGACTGTAATCCGCCGAACGCGCTCGGGACAGAGGGCGAATTTTACACGGGTCGCAACTGCACCGTAGAAGGCTTCACGGATCCGGACCCAACACCGAGCGGCAGTTTGGCTTGTGGTAACCGCCCCGACTGCGCGGGGACCGCTCCAGCAGCCCCCAATCAGCCCGAGAACTTTCGCAACGGCGGTAATATCGTCGTCCCCCTGCTTCAGGATGCAACCTGGGCCGCGACCCAGCCCGCGTCGAACGTGCCGGAGCTCTTGAAGTGGTTCGACGGGCGCACTGACGAAAGTAAGGAGCTGTTCGCGCTGGGCAACACGCCGCTCGGAGGCATCCTCCGCACGGCACAGCAGTACCTGTCCGCAGGCTGGAATCCGGCCTGGGCCGACGGCACCTACTGTGCTTCTGGCCTGAGTTACACGTATGCAACGCCGCTGAATGCGCAAGACCGACCGTGTCGCAGCGTCAATTTCATCCTCGTGACCGATGGCGACGAAACGTGCAGCGGCAACGCGGGCACCGTGGCCGGCGAGCTCTTCAATACCGGCGTGACCATCGGCACCAACAACTTCAAGGTCAAAACCCACGTCATCAACTTCGCGGGCGGGTCTCAGGCCAATACCGACGCCATCGCCGCAGCGGGCGGCACCACCCGCTCCCTGTTCGCGGCCAACGAGTCCCAGCTCAGCCTCGCGCTCTCGAACATCATCTCGTCGGCCATCCGGCCCGAGGTGTGCAACAACTCCGACGACAACTGTAACGGCTGCGTGGACGAAGGCTACACCCACTACTGCAATCGCCGGCCCACCTGCTGCGCGTGGACCACTGCAGCTCAGCGCAACACTTGCCTGACGAACTACACGAACTCGATCAGCGCCAGCGCGCCCAACGGTGATCCGAATCTTCTGCCCTGCACCACGGTCGCTCAGTCGACGCAGTCGGCCAACTGGCTCTGCTACGACCCGGGCGAAGTCTGCGACAACGTGGACAACAACTGCAACGCCACGGTGGACGAAACCGTCACCAAATGCGGAACTCCCCTGGCGTGCCCGCGCGCCGAGCTCTGCAACGGCCAAGACGAAGACTGCGACAACATCGTCGATAACGCGCCCGGCAATGGCATCCCCTACAGCTTGCCCGGCTGCTCGCGCTGCGTACCCAGCGCGGAAATCTGCGACGGTTGCGACAACGACTGCGACGGCACCGTGGACGACGGCATCGCGCCCGGTGCCTGCGGCTTCACGCCTCCCGCCAACTGTGCCGGCACTCGCACGTGCACGGCGGCTCAGGGCACGGTAGCGGCTGGCGCCTGTTTGCCTGGCTACCCGCGCACCCGCTGGAGCGAGTGTTCGAACAATCCCTTGGCTGAAGCGTGCGACACCATAGACAACGACTGCGACGGCACCGTGGACGACGGCATTGCCCCGGTCGCCTGCGACATCCCCGGTCAGCCGAACCTCTACTACAAGGACTCCGCGCCCCGGCAGTTTGCCCAGAGCCAGTGCGTGCGTGGACGGCGCCCCTGCAACGGCACGTGCACCGGCTATATCGGTCCGAGCGCCGAAGTGTGCGACGGCATCGACAACGACTGTGACGGTGTCGTGGACGACAACGTGCCCGGGGTGGGCGTGGATTGCGGTAGCGCCACTGGCCAGTGTTCACGCGGCCGCACCGCGTGCGTCGGCGGCGTGCTGGTGTGCACGGGCGGAACCACCGCCCAGCCCGAACTGTGCAACGGCCTCGACGACGACTGCGACGGCACCACGGACGACGCTCCGCTCACGGACGCGCCCACGAACACGGGCTGCTGGCAGCAGCCGGCGGGAACGTGTAACCCCGCTTGCAGCCATCAGAATTTGCAGTGGTGTCCGCCGAGCGGCGCGACCTGCACCGGCATCGGCACGCTCGGTGTTCCCTGCCGCGCCGGCACTCTGGTGTGCGCGGGCTCGAGCCGCTGGCAGTGCCAGGGCGGAGTCCTGCCACGCACCGAAGTCTGCGACGGCGTGGACAACGACTGCGACAAGACCATCGATGACAACCTGGGTGCGCCGGTCGGAACGCCCTGCGGCGGCAACGGCGTATGCGGATCCGGAACGCAGACCTGCAACGGCGGGCGCATCGAGTGTGTCGGCCAGAGCACACCCAGCGACGAGATCTGCGACGGCAAGGACAACGACTGCGACGGCATCGTCGACGAAGGCCAGAACGGCGGTCAGTGCTGGAAGACCGACCCCCGCTTCCCCGGCGAACGCAGACTCGGCGAGTGCCGGCCTGGACAATTGGCGTGCAACGCCGACGCCGGCGGCACGTGCAACGGCATCGGCCCGACCGATGAAATCTGCGACGGCAAAGACAACGACTGCGACGGCCTGATCGACGAGCCCGGCCCCGCGCCGGACGGCGTGGACGGCACGGCGGCAGTCGGCAATCCCAGCCAGGTCCTCGGTGCCACTTGCGGCAGCGACCAAGGCGACTGCCAGCAGGGTCGCTACCTCTGCGAGAACGGCCGCGTGGTCTGCCAGGGCGGTGTACCGCCTTCGCCGGAAGTCTGCGACTGCGCCGACAACGACTGCGACGGCGTCGTGGACAACGGCACCGCCGCCGACGCGGGTGGAGCGCTGCTCTGCCAGCCCGGCTACAGCTGCGTGCAGGCCACGGCCAACAACTGCCAGTGCGCTTTGCCCTGCACGGCTGGTGAGTTCCCGTGCAGCGGTGGCACGAACTGCCGCAACGTTCCGCTCAGCGGTACCCAGACGCCGGTGAACGCCTGCGTCATCGACCGCTGCGGCGATTGCAGCACCAAGACCGTGTTCGACGGAGCCACCGTGGTGTGCGCACCGACGGGCAATCTGCCCCGGTGCGTTTGCAAGAACAACGAGTGCAAGAGCCCGTGCGAAGGCCGGCAGTGCGCAGGCGCGCTGGAGTGCGTGCCAAAGGGTCCCGCGGCCGGCGAGTGCCAACCGCGCACCAACTGCAACTTCTTCGACTGCCAGGCCGGCTCCTACTGCAGCAAAGGCGTGTGCGTGACCGACCCGTGCGTAGCCAATCCGTGCCCGGCCGGAGAGGTCTGCAAACCCAGCGCGACGGTCGGCGAACGGCGTTGCGTGGACTCTTGCGCGAACGTGACTTGCGGCGCGGGTGAACGCTGCGTGGACGGCGAGTGCGAGGCCACGGGCTGTGCCGGTGGTTGTCCCTCTGCTCAGTATTGTCAGGCGAACGCGGACGCCGGCGCGGACGGCGGCTCGAGCTGCGGGCCGAGCAAGTGCGCCGCAGGCAAGGTCCCCTGCTCCGACGGCTCCTACTGCGATCCGGTGACGGGTACCTGCGGCGGTAATCAGCCGTGCGCCGGTGTCACGTGCCCGAGCGGCCAGCAGTGCAGCAACGGCGAGTGCTTCCGGATCCCCGAAGGCGGAACCGCAGGCACCGGCGGCACCGGCGGCGCTGCAGGCAGCGGCGGCTCCGGCGGCTCCGGCGGCTCCGGCGGCTCTGGCGGTCGCAACGACGCCAGCGCTGGAACGGCCGGCACCGGCAACACCGGCCCGACCAACAACCCGCGCGGACAGTGGGGTCTCGCGACCGGCGGCGGGGGCTGCGCATGCCGCACCGCACCCGCCAGCGGCGCGCTCTCGCAAGCCGGCGCGCTGTTCGCGCTCGCTGCGTCCGTGCTCGTCTTCAGACGCAGACGCAGACGCAGACGCGGTACCGCCAAAATCAGCCGCAGCGAGGCGGCACAGTGAAATCGCGAGTTTTCGCCGCGCTGTTCGCGGCCAGCGCAACCAGCGCACTCCTTACACCTGGGTGCAAGACCGAGAGCTTCTGTTTCGCCGACTGCGATGAGCTCGGCTCCGGCGGCACGGCGGGCCTGCGCGACGCGGGCCCCGACGCGCCCGTGATCGGCGGGACGGGCGGCACCGGCGGTGTCATCCTGGGCGACTCGGGTCGTGCGGACGCCTGCGTTCAGACGAACGGTGGCGAGGAGATCTGCGACAACAAAGACAACGACTGCAACGG
>DATHEN010000132.1:0-2541 GCA_035318565.1 Polyangiaceae bacterium | reverse complement strand
CGGGACACCGCCTCGGCAGTGGCGCTCATTCACCGTGCGCTCGATCTCGGGGTCACGTTGCTGGACACCGCGAACATCTACGGCGACTCGGAGCTCAAGGTCGGCCAAGCTTTGAAAGGCCGCCGCGATCGCGCAGTGCTCGCCACGAAATTCGGAATCGTCGGCGACCAGGCTGGTTCGACTCGCGGCGTCGACGGGCGTCCCTCGAACGTCTTCGCTGCGTGTGACACGTCGCTGAAGCGCCTTGGCGTCGACGTGATCGATTTGTACTACCTGCATCGCGTCGATCCGGAAGTGCCCATCGAAGAGACCGTGGGCGCCATGGCCGAGCTCGTGAAACAGGGCAAAGTGCGGCACTTGGGCCTGTCGGAGGCCGCCGCCGGGACCGTGCGGCGCGCTCATGCCGTGCATCCCATCGCGGCGCTGCAAACCGAGTATTCGTTGTGGAGCCGCGACGTCGAAGACGAAATCCTGCCCGCGCTGCGTGAGCTCGGCGTTGCGCTGGTCGCGTACAGTCCACTGGGGCGCGGCTTTCTCGCCGGCCGCTTCAAGAAAATCGACGACCTCGCGAAAGACGACTGGCGCCGCGGGTCGCCGCGATTTCAGGGAGAAAACTTCGCGAAGAACCTGGCCGTCGTGGAGCAGGTGCAAGCCCTCGCGAAGGAGAAAGGCTGCACGCCATCGCAGCTTGCGCTCGCTTGGCTGCTCGCGCTCGGCAAGGACATCATCCCGATTCCCGGCACGAGCAGCAGCGAACGCCTCGAGGAGAACGTCGCTGCCGTGAACGTGAAGCTCTCCAAGGCCGAGCTCGAGCGCATCGACCGCGTGGCGCCCAAGGGCTTTGCCGTGGGCGAGCGCTACACGCCGGCCATGCAATCGCTTCTGAATGGCTGATATCCGTCACAGCTTCTGGACGGCGCGAAACCTCGGGCAGCGAACCTCGTGATCGTTGACCAGGCCGACGGCCTGCATGCACGCGTAAACGATGGTCGGGCCGCAGAACTTGAAGCCGCGCTTCTTCATGTCTTTCGAAATGATCTCCGAGAGCGCCGTCTTGGCTTCTACCTCGCGCCAGCTCTTCAGCCGGCTCACGAGCGGCTTACCGTCGACGAACTTCCAGAGATAGTCCGCAAACTCGAGGTCCTGCTCGCGCATGTCGAGATACACGCGCGCGTTGCCGATCATGGCTTTGATTTTGGTTGGGCTGCGGATGATGAGCGGATTCTTGAGCGCCTTCGCGACGCGAGCCGCGTTCCAGCGCGCGATTTTCGCGGGGTCGAAGCGGTCGAACTCCTTGCGCATGTCTGCACGCTTGCGGAGCACCGTGATCCAGGAAAGGCCCGCCTGAAACCCGTCGAGCTGAAACTTCTCCCAGAGCGCTCGTGAATCGCGCACCGGCACGCCCCATTCCTCGTCGTGGTACTGGCGATACAAGGCGTTATCGAGCGGCGCCCAGCCACACGGAACCTGACTCATGGCGGCTCTGTCTTAACATGAGACGGACTAAGACGAGTCGCTGCTCGGGATCGAACACGCAGGGCTCACGAGTCTAGATCCAGATGTGGGTGCGCGTGCGAGATTGCGCGCGAATGTGAATGTTGCAAAGGTGCGCTCACGCAAAAGTGACGCTTTGTTTCTCGAACGAGACGGCGTAGCTTGCGGGACTTCGCCGAGTGCACGGTACCGAGGAAGAGAGGGCCTCCATGCCGAAGAGTGATTCACGTCTTGTGCCGTCACGGCACGTGCGCATTCCGGAGCATTCTGTTTCACCGCAGGCTCCGTACGACATCCACGATCTGGCGCGCTTCTATAATCTCCCTGCGAAGCTGGACGGTCGCGGGCAGAAGATCGGAATTCTTCTGCCCGGAGGTGGGATGGCGACTGGCGATCTGAAGACGTACTTCGAGACGCTGAAGCTGCCGGAACCCGAGCTGTCCATTGTCGAGGTGGGGGGCGCCAAAAATCAGCCCGCGCGGCACGAAGATCTGAAGCGCTTCTTGCTCTCGATCGGCGCCGGTTACGAGGGACGGCCGCGAGCTCCGTATCACGGCTCCACGCACGGCAAACACGCTTTTCCGGAGGACATGCAGCCGGGCAGCGCACTCTTCGATCAGGTCACCTGGACGTACGAAGCGCTGTGTGACGTGGAAATCGCGGGCGGTACGGCGCCCGGCGCCGAGCTTCGCGTTTACGTGTGTGAAAATACCGGCAAGGGCATTCTTCAAGCCATCGAGCGCGCCGCACGCGACGGCGTGACGGCGATCAACGGCAGCTGGGGCTGGAGCGAACAGTCCGACCTCGGCCGTCAGTTCGTCGATGACGTCAATCGAGCTCTCGAAGAGGCCGCGGCGCAGGGCATCACGTGTTGCTTCGCCAGCGGGGACTTGGGCTCGCGGCCGGGCTTCGAAACCGGGGATGATCGGCTGGCGGTGTATTTTCCGGCGTCGAGCCCGCACGCGCTCGCATGCGGCGGCACGAAGATTACCGAAGCGCCGAAGAAGCCCGGCGGTCGCTTGCTGGAGACAGTGTGGAACGAAGCCG
>DATHEN010000131.1:0-3100 GCA_035318565.1 Polyangiaceae bacterium | reverse complement strand
GACATTCCTGGTTCAACCACGCTCACTGAGTTGCTTCTTCGTTACGGCAACGTTCGAGCGGTTTTTCTAACTCTTTAGATTATTCACGAGCGCATCGAATGCAAACAAGTTCTCGCAAAACTTTCAGAAAAGTTTCGACGTTTTTGTCGCTTTTCGAGAAAGGCAGAACGGCGTTCTTTCGCCTCGAGAATGTTTGCGGCACGCCGCCTGTACGGCGGGCCGATTCGCGCGCTACGGATACGCGCGAGCCGAACGTGGGCGGCAGCGGCACAGGGAAGCAGAGTGCGCGGTAGGCGCGTAATCCGCTTCCGAGCTCCGGCGCGAGCTACCCGCATTTTAGCGGCGCGGCAGCCAGGCTCGGGGCGACGGCCGCTCGAAAGCGCTGAAAAGGCCGCACTGTTCGGCCAAAGCTCGAGCCGCCGTGCAACACGGCTCCAGTAATGGTAGCGATTGCCACCGCTAGTCATGTCTCACGTCCCCGATAACCAAAAACGAGCGTCCGGCGCATCGCAGCGAATTCTGGTTGTCGAAGACAACGAAGATGCACGCGAGTTGATGCGCGCGTTGATCGAGAAGATGGGGCACGAAGTGCGCACGGCCATGGACGGCGCGTCGGCCATCGAGCTCGCGCGTGAGTTCAAGCCCGCGCTCGTGCTGCTCGACATCGGCCTCCCGCAAATGGACGGCTACAGTCTGGCGCGCAAGCTCCGCGAGGAACACGGGACCGAGCTGGTTTTGGCCGCGCTCACTGGCTACGGGCAAGAACGCGACCGCCGGCTTTCGCACGACGCAGGCATCAACCATCACCTCGTAAAGCCGGTCGGCCTCGACGCCGTGCGCGAAATCATCGCAGCGTTGCCCGCCCCGCCCACACCGGCGAGCTGAGTCTCACTTCTGCGTCGTGCCTTCGAGGTCTTCGGCGAGGTAGCTCAGGATCACTTCGTCGAGCGACTTTTCGCTGATGACGCTGTCGCCGAAAATGGACTGTTGCTCGGCCGACGGCAGCTTACCGAAGATCGCGGCGGGTCTCGACGCGGCATAGCGGCCGGATTCGCCTGAGCTCGGAGTGCGACCGGGGGTGGCGGCCGCAGCATGCCCCTCGGCGCTGGTGGCGGCCGGCGCGAGCGCTTGCTCTGCCGCCCGACTGAGCTCGCTCAGGCTGCGCGAGTCGCGCTCGTATACCTCGGCCGTGCCGGGCACCACGCGAACCTCGTGTAGCTCCAGAGACGCGCCCGCGGCCGGGCCACTCGCGACCGCGGCAGGGCTGCCCTGCGCTGGGGTCGGGTTCCAGGGCGCGCCGCGCGGGGCATCGAGCCCGACAAGGTTCGGTGGAGGCGCGGACGCCGCGAGCGTTTCGCCCGATTGATGCGCATCCGTGCTGGCGGTCACGGCGAGCGGACCGCAGATCTTCTCGAGCAGCTCGTCGAGCGTGCCGGCGCGCAGCGCGATGAACATCGCCTTGTGCTGCTCCTTCATCAGGCGGCGCACGAGCGGCAGCATGTCCTTCTGACCCACGTGCTCGGCGTAATCGGTGCGCGCCGTTCTCACGATGCGTCCGCCATCCGCAAACAGATGCGTGACGATTCGCGGATGCTTGATCCCCGAATCCTCCGTCTGGATGTGGAAAATCCGACCTTTGTGCCGGACGTTGTTGTTGAACCCGAGAAGGGGAGGCGGGTCCTTACCCACGGCCGCGCACTCCTATTGTGGATGCGCAAGAGTACCATGCCCTTGGCTTCCCGACACTTATCTCCTCGGAAACATTCTTGCCCCCCGCGGCCTTCATGCCCCTGCCTCGTCGAGCCGGCGCATGCCTTCGAGAAGCAGAGCTTCGGGCGACCCCTGAATGACGCGCTGGGGGGCACGAACGTTCGGATCGAGCGAGAATTCACCCGTCTTGAGCGCCAGCATGGCGTACACAGCCTCCTCGCCGCGTACGTTTTCCCACAACGCGTTGTACAAGCTGCCATCCACGAAGTGGATTTCGCCGCTGCTTTTGCCGGCACGAATCCGCAGCGATCCTGTTTTGCGGCCGTGCCACAGCACCTGCACGATTTCGGGCAAGCCCATCTCCTGCAGCGAGCCGGCGACTCCGCGCGACGCGCCGCGCGCGGCGGCGTCGCGCTCGATGATCTGGCCGATTTTCGCGACCAGAAGGTCCGCTGAGATCGGTTTCGTCATGTAATCGGCAGCACCGAGCTCGAAGGCGCGCTGGGCGTCTTCTCGCCCTCCGCGTCCAGTAACGACGACCCACGGTAACTTGGCACCCCACGGCCGGGTGCGCGCGGCCGCGAGCAACGCAAAGCCGTCGGCAGGCTTCAAATCGAGCTCGCTGACCACCAGCTCGATGTCCCCGCGCTCCAGAATTTTCAATGCCTCATCCGAAGTGTGCGCCTGCTCGACTTCGAAGCCCTGCTCGATCATACGCAGCTCGAGCACCGTCGTTTCCTCGGGATCCGCGTCAATCAATAGCGCGCGATGGCGATTGGCCAGCAGCCGCGCCTTCAAGTCGTCGCCAGTGATGGCGTGCTTGAAAAGATCCACCAGATTCGGATCGAACACCGTGCTCTTGTAACGCGCTAGCACTTCGCATGCCTGCACGGGCCGCAGTGCCTTTCTAAATGGGTTGCGGGGGTTCTGCGTGAGATCCGCGTACGTATCTGCAATCGCCAGCAGACGCGCTCCGAGCGGGATCTCCTTGCTGGACGCGCCTCCGGGCAGGCCCTTGCCGTCGTAGCGCTCGTACATCAGCTCGATGGCCTGAAGCGTCTCGCGCGGAAGCTTGACGGCCTCCAGGATCCGGAGCGGAGCCTTGTAGAGCTTCTCGGCTGACGTGCGGTGGCCTTCGTACTCGCTCACGTTCAGCGCGGTCAGATGGTAAGCGCTCATCTTACCGACGTCGTGCAGGTAGCCGGCCATGACCAGGCGCGCCGCTTGAACCTCCGACAAGCCGATGCGTTCTGAAATCTTCTTCATGAGCCGCGCGACCTGCGCCGAGTGACCGCGCAAATCGGGACGCGACTGCTCGAGCAAACTGACGAGCACGTTCAGCGTTTCGAGGTAGGCGCCGGACCCGAGCGTCCCGCCGCCCGTAGTCGTG
>DATHEN010000130.1:0-2617 GCA_035318565.1 Polyangiaceae bacterium | reverse complement strand
TGTGCGTACTGTCTGGAAAGGGTGGAATCGCTTCGGCACCGCCATTGTGACTATGTCCGGAGAAGACGGTTGCCATGCCGGTTACATCATTCCAGAACGTTTCCGAATAGGTAATGTCGTCATGCTGAGCGCTACTCAGTGTCCCCGAGATCACTTCGTGCCAAATGGGAAATGTTGAAAGCTTTACGGGGTCTCCGTTGCAGTGCAGAACATCGTAGGCGCGTATAGGTTCTGGCGCGAAGAACATACCCGGAACCCGTCATAAGAATCGTGCAAACGAATAGCGTTGAGGTGCGCTCAGATCTGCGGCCACTGGTACACGGACTCATTTAGCCGCCTCTGCCGCGCGAACAACAGTCGGCTCGAATTGGAGGTCGCCGGCTGCAAGCTTGGCGGTGGCAAGCGCAATTCGAACTCGGTTCTCGAGCGAAGCTGCGCTCATGCATGTCTGAGCCAAGATTTCTTGAGCAGGCGTTGGAATGGCGTGCGCATGATCAGAGCGCGCATCGAGATCGAGCTGCGCAGCGCTGGGTGCAAGCTTGGGCCCACTCAAGAAGCCCTCGTCCGTGAGCGCAGTGACGCCGCGGCCATCGTTGGATAGGAGGACCGCGCGCCCAGCAATCGTTGACAGTCGGAGGTAACCGGCCGACCCCCCGGCGATTGGCGAGAGAATCCAAGGCCCAGATTTGTAGAAGATGACGTAGCTCTCGCCGACGGTGAACTTGGGCGCCTCCGGTGCGTGGAGAAACCTCCCATCAGCGAGCACTCCTTCGGGCTGACGAAACTCAAGTTCCGACGGCACGAAGCCTGCCCACGTGTCATCGACACGCATACGAACAAGAGTACGCGGCTCCATACCTCTTCCTGCGGCCACGTCGACCTCTGTGACGGTGCCAACAAATACGGCAGCGGTACGGCTCACGAGATCAGAGAAGCTCATTGGGTCGAACGACCTGCGGGTCTCGGCGATGCTGTAGATGGCGTGCAGAACTTCCACAGGAGCCAGACAGACCGGCACGACCTGTTCGGATCCGCGCGGAGCGCTGGTTGGCACGGTGCACTACCGCAGCTCGTAGTCGTCAGGGTCGGGCGCGCGGGTGGCTGACCAGTAGTCGATCAGGGGGAAGGGCCAGTTTTGGGAGACGCGGCCCTTTTTGTTTTTGTACCAGCTGGAGACCTGGGGGGCGCCCCAGGCCATGCGGGTGTTCTCGGCGTCGACGCGGTGATTGAAGCTGTCGTGGGGCTCGCGCTTGACCTCGAGTGAGCGCTGGCCGGAGCGCAGCAGCAGCTCGAGGCAGCCGGCGATGTAGTGCGTCGCGCATTCCGAGAAGAAGATGATGCTGCCGTTGACCACGATGTTGGTGTTGGGCCCGTACATCACGAACAGATTGGGGAACGACGGAATCGTCATCCCCAAGTAGGCGCGCGCGTCGCCGTCCCAGTGCTCGCTCAAGGCGCGGCCGTCGCGACCGACGACGCGCAGCGGTTCCAGGAAGTCACTGGCCGCGAAGCCCGTGCCGTAGATGATCGCGTCCACTTCGTGCGTGACGCCGTCCTGCGTGCGCAGCGAATGCTCTTCGATCGCCGTGATCGGCTGGCTGATCAGGCGCACGTTGTCGCGCAGCATGCGTTTGCCGCCCGGCGGGTAGTCGGGGATCGAGGCCGCTAGCAGCTCCGGCTTGTCGCCGATCTGCATGCGCATGTAGCCGATCAGCATCTTGCGCAGCATGTCGTTGTTCGCGCCGATCGCGCGCGGCGAGCCCTGCCAGTCGGCGTCGGCCGTCACGTACGGGCGCAGGCCGTCGGCGGATAGCCAGAACAGCCAGAAGCGATACCAACGCTCGTAGTTCGGCACGTGCTGCAGCAGCCACTTCATGCCTTCGGGCACCGGGTCGGTGTAGTTCGGCGTCGGCATCACCCACGGCGCGGTGCGCTGGAACAGCAGCAGCTCGCGAACGCGGCCGGCGATCTCCGGTACGAACTGGAACGCGCTCGCGCCCGTGCCGATCACGGCGACGCGCTTGCCCTGCAGATCGTAGTCATGGTTCCAACGCGCCGAGTGGAACGCCTCGCCCGCGAAGCGCTCGCGCCCGGGGATGTCGGGGAACTTCGGGCGGTTCAGCTGACCGACCGCGCTGATCAGCGCGTTGGCCAGCAGCGTTTCGCTCGCGCCGTCGGCGGTGCGCACGCGGACGCGCCACAGCCCCGCCGCTTCGTCCCAGACCGCTTCCTCGACCTCCGTGCCGAAACGGATGTGGGAGCGCAGCTCGCGCCGCTCGGACACGCGCTTGAAGTAGCCGAGCAGCACGTCTTGCGTGGAGTAGTAGAGCGGCCAATCGTGATTCGCCTCGAACGAGTACGAGTACGAATGGTTGGGCGAGTCCACGCGGCAACCGGGATAGGTGTTCTCGAACCAGGTCCCGCCGACGTCGGCGTTCTTCTCCAGCACGGTGAAGGCAACGCCGGACTGCTTGAGCCGCACCGCCATCGCGAGCCCCGACATGCCCGCGCCGATCACCAGCACCTTGAAGCGCTCGCGCGCGCCCTCGGGCACCGGGCGGTGGGCTGGAGGTTGAGCAGCGGGCTCGGCCTGGAGCCCCAGCTCTTCCAGCAGGAA
>DATHEN010000129.1:0-2018 GCA_035318565.1 Polyangiaceae bacterium | reverse complement strand
AGCAGCATCCCGCGAAGAATGCCATAGCTGCGTTCGGTAGCCGTCACGGCATCAACGCCCGCGGCGATCAGACCATGCCGAATCTGAGAGAGCACGTCCTGCGTGGTCGGATCGTAAATCGTGAGGTGCTCGCCCATCACGGTGCCGAGCACCTGCCGGTGCCGCTGCAGTAGGGTGCCGGTGACCGCGATGCCGACGCTTCCGCCGATGTTGCGCATCAGGTTGAACATGCTCGTCGCATACCCCATGCGCTGAGGCGCGACGGTTGCCATCGCCACGGTTGTCAAAGGCACGAACAACAGGGCCATGCCGGCCCCCTGCAAAAGCTGCGGCCAGAAAATATCCCAGTACCCGGCGTGCAGGTTCAACTGCCCGAGCCACAGCAGCGTGAGTCCGCCCAGCACCAAGCCGCAGGCCAGCAGTTTACGCGGGTCGATGTGACCGGTTAGATAGCCCACGATCGGCATCATGATGAGCGATCCGATGCCGCGCGGCGCCATGACCTTGCCCGCCTCGAGCGAGGAGTACTTGAAGAGCGACTGCAGCATCAACGGCAGAAGCACGAGGCTCCCGTAGAGCACGAAGCCGACGACCGTCATCAGGAACACGCCGACCGCGTAGGTCCGATCCTTGAAGATGCGGAGATCGATGATCGGGTTCTTCGCAAGCAGCTGGTGAACGATCAACGCGGTCAACGTAATCGCAGCGACCGCCGAGAGCACCAAGATCGACGACGATTGGAACCAGTCCTCCTGCTGACCCTTGTCGAGCACGTACTGAAGCGCGCCGATGCCGACAACCAGCATGCCCATGCCCCAGTAGTCGATCCCCTTGGATTCCTTGCGCAGATAGGGCGGATCGAATACGAACAGCCGCGTCATGATGATCGAGGCGATGCCGACCGGCAGGTTGATGTAGAACACCCACCGCCAGCTGTAGTTCTCCGTGAGCCATCCGCCAACGACAGGTCCCAGGATCGGCGCCACCACGATCCCCAGTCCCCAGAAGCCCATCGCGCGTCCGCGTTCCTCGGGCTCGAAGGACTCGAGCAGGACAGCTTGAGAGAGCGGCTGCAGCGCGCCGCCGGTGGCGCCCTGGATGATCCGGAAAATGACGAGCAGCGCAAGACTCGGCGCCGCCCCGCAAAGAAACGAGGAGATCGTGAAACCGGTGATCGACAGCAGGAGGAGGCGTTTGCGGCCGAACGTGGCCGCGAGCCACCCGGTCATGGGAAGGACGATGGCGTTGGCGACGAGGTAGGAGGTGAGCGCCCATGTGGCTTCCTCTGTCGTCGCCGCCATGCTGCTGGCAATATGGGGCAGCGATACGTTTACAACCGTTGTGTCCAGCACCTCCATGAAGGTGGCGAACATGACGGCGATCGCCACAATCCACGGGTTGACGTACTTTTGTGAGGGCTCCACACGGCGCTCGCGGGCTGCTTACTTGATCCGCACGGTTGGCGTCACCGACATGCCAGGCCGCAGCAGGTGCTCCGGATCCTGACCCTGTTCGAGCACGATCTTCACCGGCACGCGCTGCACGACTTTGACGAAGTTGCCTGTGGCATTCTCCGGCGGCAGCAGACTGAAGCGGGCCCCCGTGGCGGCGGAGATGCTGTCCACGTGCCCCTCGAACGATCGGCCGCCGTACGCGTCCACGCTGATCGTCACACGCTGGCCCGGCCGCACATCCGAGAGCTGCGTTTCCTTGAAGTTGGCGGTAATCCACACCTGTTCGAGCGGAATGATGGTCATCAGCGGCTGGCCGGGCTGAATCACCTGGCCGGGCTCGACGCTCTTCTTGCTGACGATGCCCTTGATTGGTGCCTTGACGACGGCGCGCTCCATGTTCAACTCGGCCTGCCTGACGGCGGTCTCGGCCTGCTTTGCATGGGCCCGTGCGGAGTCGGCTCGAGCGCGCATCGCCGTCATCTGCTGCGGCGCGGTCTGGGCCGTGCGCAGCTCGGCCCTCGCTCGCTGTTGTCCTGCCCGGCTCGCCGCCGAGCGGCTCTCGGC
>DATHEN010000128.1:0-2699 GCA_035318565.1 Polyangiaceae bacterium | reverse complement strand
CGCTCGCGATCGAGAGCCGCGGCAACGTGCCCCCGCCCCAGGTCAGCGAGCAGGGCAACGTGGTCGTGCGTCGGTACCGCGTGGACAATAGCCCCGCCGCTCCGAACGAGCCGGGCAGCGCCCCGGTGCAAGAATTCTTGCCGAGCGTGCGCATCGGCTGGGGCATCAGTCTGGAGCGGCGCATGCGCGCGCTCGCCGACACGGTGACGGAAGTGTCCCCCATCGATCCGCGCATCACGCGCATCGCCGAGCGCATCGTGGAACCGCTTCCCGCCCAGAAGAGGACGGAGCGCGCGCGGCGGCTGTACCGCTGGGTGCTCGGTAACATCGAAGAGGGCGAAGAGAGCGACGGACGTCGCGTGGTCACCGCCAAGCGCGGCAACCGCTGGCGTGCGTTCATCACATTGTCGCGCTCGCTCGGCATGCAGGCCAGCTACGCCGTCGCGAAGAGCCGCCTGGCGGCGCCTCCGATTGGTCCCCTCTCACGCGCCTCGTTGTTCAGCGAACCCTTGCTTCGCCTCGAGACGGAGAGCGGGCCGCTGTGGCTCACCTTGAACAGCAAGTATGCGCCGTTCGGCTACGTACCGGCCGAGGTACGCGGCATGCCGGCCTACCTGCTGAGCGGCGAACGACCGGAGCTCGTCAACACGCCGAGCCAGGGCGCGCCCGACAGCATCGTGTACGAAGGCACTGGAAAGCTGGCTGCGGATGGCTCGGCGAGACTGAATCTGGTGCAGCGCTATTACGGCAAGTACGCCACGAGCCTGCGCGGCGGCCTCGCGGAGGTGCCCGAGCGACAGGTGCGCGACGTGCTCGAAGCCCGCCTGCTCGGTCCGGCCCTGCGCGGCGCACGGCTCGTGAACCACAAGGTCGAAGCACTCGAACAGCTGGATGCGCCGCTCACGCTGCGCATGACGGTAGACGTGCCCAGTTTGGCGCAGCAAAATGGCAGCGGACTCTTGCTCGAGCCACCGTATGCGCCGCGGCTGAGTCAACTCGCCACGTTACCCGCACGGCAAACTCCGCTGCTCTTGGGGGATGCAACGCACCAGGAAGTGCGGCTCAGCCTCGAGCTGCCGCCCCAGGCGCAAGTGGCCGCTCAGCCGAAGCCGCGCGTCGTTCACGACGGCGAACGGCAGGTGAGCATCAACGACCGGCTCGAGGGACGATTGCTCGTGCTCGAACGCGTGATCGCGTTTCCCGCGGGGCGCATACAGCCGGCAGAGTACGCGAACTTCGCGCGCTTCGTGCGCAGCGCAGAGGACGCGCTGTCGACCAGCATTCGCATCAGCTTGCGCTGATCTCGAGTCGAGCAGTCGCAAAACTCGGGTGAGGCGCCGCTACTTCGCGCTCTTTCTGGCGCGCTCGTCGGCTTCCTGGAAACGCTTTTCGATGCGCGCTTTCACGGCCGCCGAGTCTGCCGCAAGCTTCTTGTACTGCGTGACGCGGGACTTGCGCTCGGTGACGGTGCCGAGGTGCCCCTTGGCCTTCGGTTGATCTTTGATGAACGCCTCGTACTTGTTCCAGGCTTCGAGCGCTTCATCGTGAGCCTTGCGCCGTTCGGCGAGGTCCGCGATCACGAACAGCAGCTTGGCTTTCAGCGCGTGCTGCGTGCCCGCGTAGCGGAGCGCGGCGCCGTAAGCGAGGTCGGCTTCTTTGAGGTCGCCCTTGACGAGCTGCGCCTGTCCGATCCGGTAGTGACCGGCGGGGTTCTGAGGTTCCTCCGCCAGTGCTTCTCGATACGCGCTCAGCGCACCGTCGAAGTCTCGAGCGACGAATGCGCTGTCGCCCTTTTTGATGATTTCCCAGAACGGACTGATGCCCGTGACGCCCTTCGGATCGCGCCGTACGCCGCCGTCTTTTTTGGTCGCCTGGCCGAAGCTCGGAGTGATCACCAGCAGCGCCGCCCCCAGTATCGGCAAACTCAGTCGCTTCATCACGGCGAGGCTAACATAGGCCGTCGGCGAGCCAAGCCGGGCCCGTTGCTCATCCACAGGGATGTGGATTACCTGTGGATCCCTCTCTCCGGTCTTTCCCGATGATTTCGCCCTATCCCTGGCACGCGCTGCGCCGCGTCACGAAGGAGTCGCTCGGGGTCGAGCGGGAAGCACGCCGGCGCGTGGCTCAGGCGGTCAACTTGGAGGAGCTGGCCGCCGCCGCTTCGGGACTCTTGCAGACGGACGTGCGCTTTCGGGTGCAGAACGGGCCGGCAGCACGTCCCGATCGGCTCGCACCGCGGCTTTCGTTCGCGGACGCAGCCGGCGACCCCCTGTTCTCGCTCTGGCCGTCCCCGGATCTCGCGAGCGCTATCCTGGCGCGCGCCCTGGGTCGCGGGTCGGAGCTGACGCTGGTGCAGCACCCGGCCGATCCGCTCGTTGCGGGCGCGCTGGGCGCGCTGGTCGTCGAATTGGCGCGGCGTACGGGCGCCGAGTCGGCGCTCCGCGCCAGCACCGAGCCCCCCACGACGAACCGCGAGCTCTCATTGCAGATCACGGTCGCGCTCGGAGGAAAGCCCTACGACCTTGGCGTGACCTTGAATGGCGATTGGCAACCGACGGGTGCGCTCGCCACGCCGGCTCTGCGCGATCTTGGCGAGCTGCCCATCACTCTGCCGTTGATCTGGACGATCACCTCGATCGACCCGGCCGAGCTGGCGCTGCTCGAGCCCGGAGACGCCCTTTTTCCCGGCGCGGCTCGCG
>DATHEN010000127.1:0-4260 GCA_035318565.1 Polyangiaceae bacterium | reverse complement strand
GCCGCCGCTTCCTGTAACCCCTCACAAGTGCGGAATTTATCCCGGTAGCCGCTGCCACACCCCAGCGCGCAACGCTTCCGCACCCGATGGCATCAGTGCGCGCCGGCGCGTTTGGCTTGCACTGCGAGGCCGCGCTTTTGCACGTGCTTCAGGCCGAGCTTGCTGAAGCCAGGGAACAAATTACTGATCTTCGCCAGCACGCCGCGCCCCGAGCGCGGCACCGGAACGATGACCTCGAGCGGGTGAGTCTCGAGCGCGGTCGAGATCACGCGTTCGATCTCGTCGAGCGTCAAGCCGCGACCTCCCGCAAACGTCATGGCCGCTTCGGGATGGTGAGTTTGCTGCTCGAGCATGGGCGTCTCCACCGCGTCGGGACAGATGACGCTCACGCGCACACCGTGCGGCGCGAGCTCGTGCGCGGTGGCGAGAGAGAAAGCGCGCACCGCGTGCTTGGAAGCGCAATACGCAGCCATGCCGGGCACGTGCGAAATCCCGGCGAGCGAGGCGATGTTGACGATGTGCCCGCTCCCCTGCCGCAGCATGACCTGCGCCTGCGCGCGGGTGGCGTACATGACGCCTTTGGCGTTGACGTCGATTTGAAGATCGATCTCGGAGACGGGCATCTGGTGGACGTAACCCGTTGCCAGGACCCCGGCGATGTTGAGCGCGGCATCGAGCGTGCCGAACCGCTCCACGAACTCCGCGACGATGCGCTCCCAGTCCGCGGCGTCACGGACGTCGCACGTGCGCGCGACGATGCGCGGCGAATCGGCCAGGCCATGTTCGCGCAGCATGGCCTCCAGCCCTTGCGCGTTCCGGTCCAGGACCATCAGGCCGTCCGCCGTGCGCGCCAGGCTCAGCGCCATGTGTTTGCCGATCCCCGAGGCGCAGCCGCTGACCAGAAACGTGCGCGGGGCTTTCACGAAGCCTCCGTCAGGACGCGCGGTTTCGGCTGCTGCGCGCGTTCCGCGTTGGGCGAGCGCGCCGTGACGACCTCACCGCTGTTCATGTCACCGAACAGCAGGCTGGGCCAGATGTGCGGCGCGATCACGTGCGGCGTGACCTCGCTCGAGGGGAACATTTGATAAAACTCCGGTCGCTCGGGAACGCGGTCCACCACGGCTCTCTCCAGCATCATCGAGATGTACTGCTCGGAGCACAGCTCGGGTGTATTCGAATTGATGATCACGTCCAGGTCCAATAGGCGCGCGTTCCGCCGCAGCCCGGGAATGCGCGAGTGCCGCGGTGACCAGTTGTCGGCGCTCGTGCCGTTCTCGCTGGTCCCGAACACGCCGCGCTCCGCATGCACGAACAGCGTTTGATTGCCGCTCGTATGCCCCGGAGTACGCAGCAGCAACGCGCCTGCGCCGAGCAGCAAATCGCCTTCGGTCAAGATCACGCGCTCGAGCGGCACACCGCGTTTGCCATCGGGCACGAACCACGCGCGCTGGCACTGCGGCAGGTCGTCCCAATCGAGCCACTCGACCCGTGGCGCGAGCAAATAGGCATTGGGAAAGCGCGCTGGCTCCGTGTCCGTACCGAGCAGCGGGCGCAGATCCTGGGTGTGAAAATGATCGAATGCGATCACGTCGATGTCTGCGCAAGTCAGGCCGAGCGCTGCCAGTTGCTGGGCACAGCGATTCGGGCGAGGCCGGAACGGGCGAATCAAGAACTCGGGCGCGCCTTGGACCAGGCGCTCGTAAAACGGTGTGCGTTGATTGGCGGGACCGTCCGTGGGATTGAACAGGACGTTCTTGATGGTGCCGGCCACTTGCACCTGGACGAGCAAGCTGCGGTTCTTGATGATGAGCAGCGCGCCGGGCGTTGCACCGTTGAAGGCGAAGCGCACGGGATAGGGCGCATCGCTGGTGGGCAGGGTGCGGACGGAGACGACCTTCGGCCCGCTGCGCAGAGCATCGCCCAGACGCCGGCCCGCTTCGGCGACGGCGCGCTCGCGAGGCGCCGTCGCACCCGTACCCCGCGCCGCGTCCAAGTCGTGCAGCGTGCGGATCCACGGCAAACGCGCATCTACGGGACCACCGAGCTTCATGTTCATGGCGATACTCCTGAGAGTCGGTTAACATGCGTGTAAATTAATTTTACATGCGTGTCAACTGACGCGGCCGCAGCTGATTCGCGCGCTTCAGGAGCGGCGAGTGCGCATCTTGGTCGCGAGGGGCAGGGCGGGCAGCCGCTCTTCGGGTTTTGCTAGCGCTGCTGCGTGGATGCGCAAGACGATCGCCTTGGCGCGTTGCATCACGGCTTCCGAAACCGGGCTTTCGACGAACAGCTCGTCCGCGACGTTTTCGGCAGCGGCGACGAGCGCCCGCAGCAGGGCTGGGTCGACGGGTTGACGGCCGGCGCGTTTGAGCCCCGACTGGGCGAGCTCGATGACTTGCGCCAAGGTTCGCCGCCGCTGCTTCTCGAGCAGGGTACCGGGGGAGCGCGCTTCCAGGTCGAGCACGCGCCCGACGGGTCCGAGCTCGGCGCGCCAGCGCAAGAAGCTCTCGAGCGCACGCCCCAGCTGCTGGGCGGGGTCGTCCGTGGACGCGTAAGCCTGGGCGAGCCGCTCGCGGATCGTATCGTGATGGGTTTCGGAAAGGGCGAGAAACACCGCGTCCTTGCTGTCGAACAACTTGTAGAACGTCGGTCTCGAGATGCCCGCTTCCTGCACGATGTCCTGCACGCGCGTGCTCGCGTAACCGAGCTTGCCGAAGGCGGCCGCGGCGCCGCGCAAGATCCGCTCGCGCAGGGCGAGCTCGCTGAGCTTGGCACGGGTGGGCACGACCGGGATCAGTAACAAGTTGTGGACCGAGGCCACAATGGGCCGTGCGCGAACGCACTTTCGAGCCGAGGCTTTCGCAGGATCTTGTGCTAAGCAGCGCCCCGTGATTCGTCTCGACGCGGTCTCCAAGCAACACGGGCGCCAGATACTCTTCATGGACGCCTCGTGCGCGGTATTCCGGGGCGAGAAGGTGGGTCTCGTCGGTCCGAACGGCTCGGGTAAGACCACGGTGTTCCGCATGATCATGCGCGAGGAAGCGCCGGACGGGGGACAGGTCGCGGTGGATCGCGGCACCACGCTCGGCTACTTCAGCCAGGACGTCGGGGAGATGAAAGGCATGAGCGTCGTGGCCGCAGCCATGGACGGCGCCGGCCCCGTCTCGGAAGTGGCCGCCCGCCTGAGGGACCTCGAGCACAAGCTCGCGGATCCGGCGCACGCCGACGACATGGACCGCCTCATCGAAGAGTTCGGCGAAGCGCAGAGCCGCTTCGAGGAGCTCGATGGCTACGGCCTGGACGCCAAAGCCCGCGCCATCCTGGCCGGCCTCGGCTTCTCGCCCGACGTAGTGGAGCAAGACGTGGGCGAGCTATCCGGCGGCTGGAAGATGCGCGTGGCGCTGGCGCGGATTCTGCTGATGCGCCCGGACGCGCTCTTGCTCGACGAGCCCACGAACCATCTCGACATCGAGTCCATCATCTGGCTCGAACAATTTTTGAAGAGCTATGACGGCGCGCTGATCATGACCTCTCACGATCGCGAATTTTTGAATCGTATCGTGGGCAAGATCATCGAAATCGACGGCGGCGAGCTGCGCGTCTTTTCGGGTAGCTACGAATTCTACATGAAGCAGCGCGCGCAGCTCGATGCGCAGGCGGAGAGTGAGTTCGAGCGCCAGCAAGCGATGCTGGCCAAGGAAGAGGCGTTCATCGCGCGTTTCAAGGCGCGCGCCAGTCACGCCGCGCAGGTGCAGTCGCGCGTGAAGAAGCTCGAAAAGATCGAGCGCGTGGAGCCTCCCAAGCAGCGCAAGAAACTGCGCTTCGATTTCCCCGAGCCGCCGCGCTCCGGTGACGACGTAGCGAGCGTGAACGGGCTCTGCAAGGCTTACGGCAAGCTCCGGATCTACGAGGACCTCGAGCTGCTCATTCGCCGGCGTGAACGCTGGTGCGTGATGGGTGTAAACGGCGCCGGCAAGTCCACTTTGCTCAAGCTCATCGCCGGCAGAGAGCAGCCGGACGCGGGGCGCATCGCGATGGGTCCGAGTGTACAGGCCGCGTACTTCGCGCAGCACGCCATGGATCTGCTCGACCACGAAAGCAGCGTCTGGACGACGCTCATTCAGCGTTTCCCGCACGCGTCGGTGGGCTCGCTGAAGACGCTCGCCGGCGTCTTCGGTTTCTCGGGAGATGACGTGGAAAAGCAGTGCCGCTTCCTGTCCGGGGGTGAGAAGGCACGCCTGGTGCTGGCGCAGATGCTCT
>DATHEN010000126.1:0-2628 GCA_035318565.1 Polyangiaceae bacterium | reverse complement strand
GAATGGTGGTCGAACTCGAGCAGCTCGGACTGATTCGTCGCACTCCACGTCAAGCGCGAAGCATCGAGTTATGCTTATCCGACGAGGAAATCCCTCGGCTTCTGCCGCAACCGGTCCATACCCCTGTGTCGCGGTACTAGTGTGCTTCGGCGAGCGGCAAATGAATCGTGAAAGTACTGCCGTGCGGCGGCGTACTCTCGGCGCTGATCCAGCCGCGGTGTTCGCTGACGATGCCCTGCGTGACGGCGAGGCCGAGGCCCGTGCCTTCGCCTATCGGCTTGGTGGTGAAGAACGGATCGAAGGCTTTCTGTAGCGTGGCTTCGTCCATGCCTGACCCGCGATCGCACACGCGCACGAAGCCGTACTCGCCATAGCTGCTGCCGAGCTGCGCCGGAGGCACCGCCCGATGCTGGCCCGTGACGACGGCAACGGCCGCGCCGCTCGGGCTCGCGTGCACGGCATTGACGATGACGTTGGTGAGTGCTTGTTGCACTTGCACCGCGTCTACGTGCACGAACACTGGCGCAGGCGCAGACACTTCCAAGTGTACGGCGTGCCGCTCGGCCAGCGGCTTGATGAGCTCGACTGTTTGCTGAACCAAGCGAGTCAGGTCTTGCCGGTGGGTCTTCGGTCCCCGCACGCGAGCGTAGTCGAGTAGCTGCCGGATGATACGGGTCATGCGCTCGGATTGCTCACTGATGATGAGCGCGTAATCCTGCAACTTCTGCCCGCTGGCCTTGCCTTGAGCGATCATCTTCGCGCGCCCGAGCACGATGTTGAGAGGCGTACCGAGCTCGTGTGCCATACCCGCCGCGAGCTGTCCCACCATCCTCAGGCGGTCCGCGTGACGCAGCTGCTCGAGCGCCGAAAGGCGGGCGGCGGTCTCGGCTTTGAGGCGCGCGTCTGCTTCGGCGAGGCGTTCGCACATCAGATTCATCTCGTGAGCCAGATCCCCAATCTCGTCCTCTTGCTTCAGAATCAGCGCCCCCGTGAGGTCGCCCGCTCCGACGCGCTGGGCTTTCTCTGCGAGCCTTGCCAGAGGGCGGCCCACGAACCACACGCCCAGGAACAACACCAGGCCAGCGGAGACGGACAGAAGAGAAACTGTCATCGTCGTGAGCGTTGCCAGCGCCATACGCGAGCTCGCGCGCTTCTTGTTCAAAGACTCGGCGAGCTCTATCGCACCCACGCGCCCGGACGGCGTGGCCACCCCGCGATAGCTGATCAACCATTCCTCGCCGGCCGCGTCCGCCACCAGGTTCGCGCCGGCCAACCTGAGCCGCTCGGTGAGGTGGAGGTTGCCCCCAGGCGCCAGAGCGCTCAGCGCCGCAGGAGACACGAGCGGCTCGGCGGCTGAGTCACGTCCGTCCGGCCACACCCAGCGCAGGCGTAGGTGTTGTCTCAACCGATCTGCTTCGCGCACCAACGCCAGCGCGCGCTCCGAGCCGCGATTGCGCCAGACCATGGCGACGGAACCCCCGAGCGTTGCCGCGATCAATTCGTGATCACTGCGGGCATCTTCGTCGAAGGCCTTGAGCTCGCGGTTGACCAGCAACCAGGAAAAAATTCCCAGCACGAAGCAGATTGCCAGAATGAGCGCGATGATGAGCTTGCGAGCAAACTTCATGTCGAAACCCCGAGAGGCTAGCGCACTCCGAGTACCCAGCTCGCTTTCGTCGGCTCAGGCTTTCGTGGAAGCCTCGGCTTGCTCCAAGGTCATGGCGGCTTCCGCGATTGGCCGGCTGGGCAGCAGCAGGCGGCCGACGAGCAAACCGCCCGCCACCGCTACAACCGACGCCAGCAAGACCGCGACCTTGCCCACCTTCAGCAGCGCCGGATCGACGAACGCCAGGCCCGTCACGAAAATGGCCACGGTAAAGCCGATGCCCGCCACACAGCCCACGACGATGACCCCCTTCCAATCGACGCCGCGCGGCAAGCTGCACAGGCCCAGACGCGTCGCCACGAAGCTCGCCAACAGGATGCCGCACGGCTTACCCAAAACCATGCCGAGCACGACGCCCAGCAGCACCGTTTCGGAGCGCGCATCGGCGAGAGACAGGCCGCGCACGTCGACCCCCGCGTTGGCCAGCGCGAACAACGGCATGACCCCGAACGCGACCCACGCCTGGAGCGCGTGCTGAACACGCACGACCGGCGGCATGGCTTCGCGTTCTGCCCGTTTTATTTGGCTGAGCGACTCGAAAGCCCCGTGTTCAGCGTGCGCAGCGGTCTTGCCGGCACGCGTCCGCGCGCTGAACTCTTCGAGAGCGTGGCTCGCGACCTCGAGAAAACCCTCTCGATCGAACCACGCGCGCACAGGCGTCAGCAAGCCGATCACGACCCCGGCAATCGTGGGATGCACACCAGAGCGCAACATTCCGAACCAGACCACGGCTCCCGGCAGCACGTACACGAGCGCGCTGCGCACCCCGAGCCGCTGAAACACCACGATGCCCGTGATGCCCGCTCCGGCGACGAACAAGCCCTGGAGGGAGACGCCATCGGAATAGAAGCAAGCGATGATCAGAATGGCGCCAATGTCATCGATGATGGCCAGCGCCAAGAGCAGCACGCGCAGCGCCGGCGGCACGCGTTTGCCGAGCAGCGCGAGAACTCCCACTGCGA
>DATHEN010000125.1:0-2450 GCA_035318565.1 Polyangiaceae bacterium | reverse complement strand
GAATGGTGGTCGAACTCGAGCAGCTCGGACTGATTCGTCGCACTCCACGTCAAGCGCGAAGCATCGAGTTATGCTTATCCGACGAGGAAATCCCTCGGCTTCTGCCGCAACCGGTCCATACCCCTGTGTCGCGGTACTAGTTGGCGAACGAACGTACGATGCCGACCAATCCGCTCACGACGGCCGGCTTCGACGCGAGATCCGGATTGGCGGGCATGCTGGGGCTCTTGCCCACCGCGGCTCCGCCCGTGACGATGATCTTGGCGATGGCTTCGTCGCTGATACTTTTTTGCCACTCGGCGTTCGTGTAGTTGCGCGGTTTTGGATTCAGCGCGGCGGCTCCCGGGCCATCTCCCTTGCCGGCGGCGCCGTGGCAGACCCCGCAGCGCGCCTTGAAGAGCTTCTGGGCCTCCGCGTTGCCGGCAACCGGCGCCTGCGTGGCGGTGGTTGCGGGTGTCGCCGTGGGTTGGGCGGTTTGCGGCGGAGGTGGCGTAGCCGACCCGGCTGGCGCGGGACTTTCACTGCGCGAACATCCGCACGAAAGACAAACGCAGCAGCAGACGATCAACTTCCTGTAGGAGGAGCTCGAGCGAGCTCGCCCCGTTTGCAGTGGCTCGAACATGACGTTCATCTGAGGCTTTCCGAGCAGCGCGTCAAGCCGTCGTGGAAGATGTTCGTGAGCCTGAAAATGTATGGACGCCCATATAATTCGGATCCTAAGTTACATGGGTGCCAATGCAATTGTACCCGGCGCGGGCCGGTGAAACCACGGCAATCCTGGATGACTTCCGGCGCATCGTGAGCGCGCTGCGCGAGGCCTCACGCGCCGCAGAAGGCCTGCTCGGGGTCAGCGGCGCCCAGCTGTTCGTGCTGCGTACTCTGGCGCAGGTGCCGGCGCTTTCCATCGGCGCTCTGGCCGCGCGCACGCGCACGCATCAGAGCACCGTGTCCGTGGTCGTGAAACGCTTGGTGGAGGCCGGTTTCGTCAAGCGTACCGAGTCGAAGCTCGACGGCCGACAAGTGGAGCTCACCGTGACGCGGTCCGGGCGCGCGCTCCTGGAACGCGCGCCACCCGCCGTGCAGGACAGGTTCATTCAAGGCATAGATGCCCTGCCGAGAAGCGAGCGCCGGCAGCTTGCCCAGCTCTTGCACCGTCTGGCCGAAACCATTCGGCCGGATACCGCGGCCCCGAGCATGTTCTTCGAAGAGGAGCCGGCCGCGCAGCGCAAGCAGAGGAAGCGTCATGCCCGCTGACGAGCCGCCGGTGAGTGCGACAGAAGGTCTGCCGATAGCGCCTTCTTTGACGCCGGTCTTGACGGCCGAGCACGTAACGGCGCGCCCGAGCCTCGTGGACCGGCGCGTGCTCGTCGTGAGTGGGCTCGCGTGCACGATCGCCGCAGCGTCTGCCGGCGTGGCGCACGTTCTGACGCGCCTGATCGGGCTTTTTACCAATCTGGCGTTCTATGGCCGGCTGTCGACGGCCTTCGTGTCCCCAGCTGGGCACCGCCTGGGTGCAATGGTCGTGTTCGTACCGGTACTGGGCGGGCTGGTGGTGGGTCTGCTGGCTCGTTTCGGCTCCACGGCGATTCGAGGTCACGGCATTCCCGAGGCCATGGAGCAAGTGCTCACCAATGAAAGCCGTATCCCGCCGCGCATCACGTTCCTCAAGCCGCTGTCTGCTGCAATCGCGATCGGTACGGGCGGTCCCTTCGGTGCCGAAGGACCGATCATCGCTACCGGGGGCGCGCTGGGCTCGCTCGTCGGTCAAGTGTTGCATGTCACGGCGGTCGAACGAAAAACGCTATTGGCGGCGGGAGCCGCGGCCGGAATGGCGGCAACCTTTGGCAGTCCCGTTTCGGCAGTGCTCCTGGCCGTCGAGCTCCTGCTGTTCGAATACCGACCTCGATCGCTGATCCCGGTCGCGCTGGCTGCTGCGACCGCTGCCGGCGTGCGCATTGCCGTCGAGGGGTCGGATCCGATCTTCGCGATGCCGGATCTCGTGCAGCCGAGCGGCGCTGCGCTGGGCTGGTACATGATCGCCGGCGCGCTGGTGGGCTTGGTCTCCGTCGGGATAACTCGCGCGGTGTATTGGGTGGAGGACGCGTTCGGACACCTCCCGCTCCATTGGATGTGGTGGCCCGCACTCGGGGGGCTCGTCGTGGGTGTCGTCGGCTATTTCGCGCCGCGCACGCTGGGCGTCGGCTACGACAATATCGAGCAAATCCTTTCCGGCCGGGTGGCGCTCGGCGCGGTTCTGATGTTGTGCGGGCTCAAGTTCGTCTCATGGGTGGTGGCGCTCGGCAGCGGGACGTCGGGCGGAACGCTCGCCCCGCTGTTCACCATCGGCGGGGGTCTCGGTGCGGGCCTGGGTGCCGCGGCGAACGCGCTCGTTCCGGCGCTCGAGGTCGACATACGCATTGCGGCGCTGGTGGGCATGGCCGCGATGTTCG
>DATHEN010000124.1:0-3172 GCA_035318565.1 Polyangiaceae bacterium | reverse complement strand
CGGCAGCATTCATGGTGAGCGCGCGCGCTCGTCGCCGCTGAAGCTCGCTTGCAGGTAAGGCAATGCTGCCGCTCGTAGGAGGTAACGCCGAATGTTGAAGCACAAGCCGTTGGTGATGGGTTCCGTGGTGATCGCGCTCGTGGGCTCTTTGGCTCCGCTCGCGTGCGGGCCACCCCCTCCGCCTCCGGGTACAGGTGGGGCAGCCGGTGTCGGCGGTACACCTTCGGTTCCTTCAGCTCCGACCAACTGTTCGACCGACTCGCAGGGCGGGGGCGGCATGGGCGGCAACACCACGCAGAATTGCCCGGATACACCCGCCAGCCCATTGCCCCTGGACTCGTTCCCCTCTTGCGGCACGTCCACCTGCACGGCCGCGCACTGCATTCCGACGGCGCTGATTCCGCCCACCATCAATCAGGCGCTCCTCGGCCGCTGCTCCGACGGAAGCACGGTCTGCGTGCCGGACGATCTATCCACCCGGCTTGGAAAGTTCCGTCTGAAGGACTGTACTTCGCTGCTGGGCGCCGAAGGACGCTGCGTGTCGACCTGCATCCCGCAGGTCAACGGGCTCATGGATGTGCTGCCCAGGGCCACGTGCGGTGACAACGAACGCTGCGCACCGTGCTTCAATCCGAACGACGGCACCGCCACGGGCGCGTGCGGCCTGGGCTGTGACCCAGGGCCCTCTGCGCAGACCACGTCGAACCCGATCGTGTTCAAGAAGTGCCAGAATGGCTTGGGCGTGTGCGCACCCAGCAGCGTGATCCCGCTGGTCCTGCAGACACAGCTGCTTCCTGACGTGTGCTCCACCGGTGAGCTCTGTGCGCCGGCTCAGAAGACCCAAAGTCTGAAATACAACTTCCCGAGCTGCCAGCCCTCCAACCCGCTCGTGGCAATCCTCGCGGGCATTGGTCCCAATGGCCAAACCGGCGGCTGCGTGCCGGCGTTCCTGGCGGACAACAACCCGTTCGAGGGCGGCTTCATGCTGCAGGACACCTGTCTGACGGGCGAGAAGTGCGCCCCCTGCAACAACCCGCTGCGCGGTCTGGTGCCGACAGGCGCCTGTCCGGTGCCGCTGTGCTCGGCTCCGAATGGCGGTAACCCGCCCGCCACGCGCTGAAGTTCCCACTGATTCGCCACGGCAAAGAGATCGGCTCGGAAGTGATTCCGGGCCGATTTGCTTTGTGGCCGCTCGTGTTTCCTAGGGAAAAATCTCGCGCTCGTTGTAGACCGTAGCGAGCCTCTGCAGCGCGACGCCGTAACACGCCAGCCGATAGTCGCAGTCGTAGGCGCGCGAAAAGTCGAGCATGCGCTGATACGCGCTGCGCATGGCCTCTTCTTGACGTTGCTCCACCTCTTGCAGCGTCCACTGTTCGCTGCGGCGGTTTTGAACCCACTCGTAGTAGCTGACGGTCACGCCGCCGGCGTTGGCGAGCACGTCCGGCAGAATTTCGATGCCTCGACGCCGCAGGATGGCTTCGCCCTCGGGCGTGCAGGGCCCGTTGGCTCCCTCGGCGACGAGCCGCACGTTCAGAGCTTCGGCTTCCGCGATGCCCACCTGATTTTCCAGAGCAGCGGGCACGAAGAGGTCCGCCTGCATGCTGAAAAAGTCTTCTCGTGTGATGGGTTGCCCGTTCGGGTAGCCCTGAATGGATCCGTGCTCCTCCACGTACTTTTGCAAGCGGTGCGGGTTGAAGCCCTCCGGGTTGTGCAAATACCCGGTGTGATCACCGACCGCGACCAGTGATACGCCGAGGTGTCCGAGCAGTACCGCCGTGTGTGAGCCCACGTTGCCGTAACCCTGGACGATGAGCTTCTTGCCCTGCAGCACGAAGCGCGATCGCTCCGCCCATTCGCGGACGCAGTGCACGAGCCCGAGCCCGGTGGCTTTTTCACGCCCGTAGGTTCCCCCGCTGGTAATCGGTTTGCCGGTGACCACACCCATCACGGCTTGCTTGGACACCATGCCCACGGTGTTCACGTACGTGTCCATGGCCCAGGCCATGGTCTGCGCGTTGGTGCCCATGTCCGGCGCTGGGATGTCATAGTCGGGCCCGATGTTCGAACCGAGCGCGTGAAAGAAGCGGCGCGTGATGCGTCCGAGCTCGGGGCGCGATACGCGTCGCGGATTGAACTTGATGCCGCCCTTGGCTCCGCCGAACGGCAGGTTCATGAGCGAACACTTCCACGTCATGAGCGCGCCGAGCGCCTTGAAGTCATCGAGCGATGCGCTTTCGTGAAAGCGCATGCCGCCCTTGTAAGGACCGAGAATGTTGGAGTGCTGAATGCGGTAACCTTTGAAGACTCGGTACTCGCCGTCGTCCATGCGCACGGGGAAGTGGACGATGAGCTCGTTTTTGGGCTGGCTCAGAATGCGGCGTACGTATTCCGGCAGCTGAATCAGCTTGGATGCCTGATCCAGGTAGCCCTGGATGACGTGGAAAAACTCGTAGCGTGGCGCCGGAGCTCCCGGGCGCGTGGATTCACCCACGACCTCGCTCGATATGCTGGGCGGAACCGATTCACGTAAGTCGCCGGCTGAGGCTGAGCCGGACTCTGCATGGCGTGAGCCTTCGACTGCGAACGGATTGCTCATGGGCGTAGCTCCTCACTCCGAGCTCGGTCCGATGGATTTCTCGGACGCAGAAGAGGCCCATCTTACGAGCCTGTGATGCGACCGGTCCAGAGCGTGTACAGGTACACGATGGGGCTCACGACCAGCAGCGCATCGATCCTGTCCAAGATCCCACCATGCCCGGGGACGATCCAGCCCGAATCTTTGATGCCGGTCGATCGCTTGATCAGTGATTCGACCAGGTCGCCGAGCTGACCCAATGCGCCGGCGAAGATCGCGAGCGGAATCGCGTGAGCGAGCGGGATCGACGGCAGATACCAAAAGTGCGCCAAAAGCGCGCCCGCGCATGCACCGACCAGCGAGCCGACGAAACCGGCACGTGTTTTCTTGGGGCTGACCGCCTCGTACAGCTTGGTCTTGCCGAGAAAGCGACCGAAGAAGTAGCCGCCGGTGTCTCCCAGCCAGGCGAACATCAAGGTCAGCAGCACGTAGTGCGGCCCAATCGGTCCGAGATCCCGGCGTAGCAGAGCGATGGTGCAGAGCAGGGCGCCGATGTACAGCGGACCTGCGACCCCAGCCATGGTGCGCGCCGCAGCC
>DATHEN010000123.1:0-2065 GCA_035318565.1 Polyangiaceae bacterium | reverse complement strand
CGGCCAAGAAGAGCACTGCAGCAAAACAGGGCGCCCCGGCCAAAAAGAGCGCTGCGGCAAAACGGGGCGCCCCGGCCAAAAAGAGCGCCCTGGCCAAGAAGAGCGCCGCGGCAAAACAGGGCGCGGCTAAGGTCCGCAGCGCTCCCCGTGCAGGCGCCCGGCCGGCTCCGGGGAAAGCCAAGGGACGCGCGGCGAGCGCAAAGCCGAAAAAGAAGGGCCGCCGCTGACCCCATCGCGAAGCGCCCCGCCGACCTCCCAACGTGAGGACGGTAACTCCTAGCGAACGCCACGGAGAAAAGCACCCCCCGATCGGGCGGGAGAATCCGCGGGAAAGACGCTACCATGGCACGCCGTGGGGCTCGCGTCAGGAACGCAGATTGGTCCGTACGAGATCGGCGCGCTCCTCGGTGCGGGCGGGATGGGAGAAGTGTATCGCGCCGTCGATACGCGGCTCGGGCGTCAGGTCGCGATCAAGGTGCTCATCGCGTCAGGCCATGACAGCGATCGCTTGCGGCGCTTCGAGGTCGAGACACAGACCGTAAGCTCCTTGCAACATGCCAACATCCTGGCGCTCTTTGACGTCGGAAACTATCAAGAGCGCCCTTTTCTCGTTTCCGAGCTTCTGCATGGCGAGACCCTGAAGGACCTTTTGCAGCGATCGCCGCTGGAACCGGCCAAGGCCGCAGACCTCGCCGTCCAGCTCTGCCACGGCCTTGCCGCCGCGCACGACAAGGGCATCGTGCACCGCGATATCAAGCCGGAGAACCTGTTCATCACCCGAGAGGGCGTTCTCAAGATCCTCGACTTCGGCATCGCCAAACGCACGGCGAACGAGACGAGCCGCGCCCTCGAGAAGCCTCCGGTAACGGTTACCGAGAACACGGAGACCGGAACCGTTCTCGGCACCGCGGGCTACATGTCACCCGAGCAGGTCCGCGGCCAAGCGGCTGACCGGCGCTCGGACCTTTTTTCCGCGGGAGCCGTTCTCTACGAGATGCTCACCGGCCAGCGGGCGTTCCAGCGCGCTTCGACGCTCGAGACCGCCTACGCGATCGTGAAGGACGAACCGGAGGAGCTGCCTCCGAGCGTGCCGACCGCGCTCGCGCACATCGTGCGACGATGCCTCGAAAAGCAGCCCGACGATCGTTTTCAATCGTCGCGCGAGCTCGCGGCGGCGCTCGAAGCGTCGCGACTGGCACCGCAGGGCGTCGGCTTCGCGGCGACCGAAGCGTCCGCAAGCGCGCCGCTCGAAAAACTCCTACCGAACGCAGGACGAAAAGCCGAATCGGGGACAGCCGCCGGGCAAGTGCTTTCGCCCGTGCCGCCGGCCCGGGCCGAGATTTCGCGCGCGACGCGCGTACCTCGAGTCGTCCGTGTGGTGATGATGGTCGTCGTCGCGGCCGTCATGTCGACCGGCTCGTGGTTCGGATGGCGTCATTTCAAAGCCGCTTCGGCCGCGCCCCGGATCATGATGGCCGTCCTGCCGTTCGAAGATTTCACGGGCGACTCGCAAAAGGAGTATTTCGCGGACGGTCTGACCGAGGGCATGATCAGCCAGCTCGGCCGCCTTCAGCCGGAGCGGCTGGCGGTGATCGCGCGCACGTCTGTCAATCAGTATCGGCACACGAAGAAGAGCATCAAGGAGATTGGTAGCGAGCTCGGAGTGCAGTACGTGCTCGAGTGCAGCGTGCAGCGCGTGGACGACCGCATGCGTGTCGATGCGCAGCTCATCCATACGAGCGATCAGACCCAGCTCTGGTCGGACAGTTACGAGCGCGAAATCAAGGATGTACTGGTGTTGCAGAGCGAAGTCGCGCGCGCCATCGCCGCTCAAGTACGCGTCAAACTGAGCTCCGAGCAAACAGCGGGCCTCTCCAGGACGCGATCGCTCAACCCCGCGGCCTACGACGCGTACCTGAGGGGCGACTACTTCCGGGCCAAGGCGAGCGAAGACGGGATCCGCCAGGCCATGACGTATTTCGAGCAGGCAACGAAGCTCGACCCCGGGTACGCGGTAGCCTATGCCGGACTGGCAGGCGTCACCGCCGCGCAGCCGGTGTATGAC
>DATHEN010000122.1:0-12735 GCA_035318565.1 Polyangiaceae bacterium | reverse complement strand
CTTCGCGGGCGTCGGTGCCGACGCGGCGCACGTGGTCGATCACATCGCGCGCTCGTAGGCGCCGGGCTCTCGGGCGGCCTGGACGCCCGGGCGGGTCCGGCGGAGGATCGGCTCCATTGACGTCGCGAGTCGTCTATCAAGGAGATGGTGTGGCGTGGCTTCGAGAGGCGTCGCTCTCGGAGCACCACGCGCTCGTCACGTCACTTCCGGATGCCTCGGAGCTCCGGCATCTGGAGTTCGAGAGCTGGCGCAAGTGGTTCGTGGACACCGTGGCGCTCGCTTGCAGCAAACTGAATGACGACGCGGTGGCGATATTCTTTCAGACTGACGTGAAACGCCAGGGAGTTTGGGTCGACAAAGGGTTTCTCCTGCAGCTCGCTGCCGAGCGTGCCGGTTCGGCCCTGCTCTGGCACAAGATCGTGTGCCGGGCGCCGGCTGGCGTGACCACCTACGGGCGACCCGCGTACGCGCATCTCATGTGCTTCTCGAGAGCGCTGCGGCTGGCGGCATCGCAGTCTTCCGCAGATGTTCTGCCAGAGCTCGGGGACATGACCTGGCCACGTGCCATGGGTCTTGCAGCGTGCGCCAGTGCCTGTCGCTTCTTGCGCGCGCACACCGCGTGCCGCACCGTAGTGGATCCTTTTTGCGGCATCGGCACGATGCTCGCCGTCGCAGAGGCGCACGCCTTCGACGCGATCGGCGTAGAGCTCTCGAAGAAGCGCGCCGAGCGCGCGCGCACGTTGAAGCTGGATCTGAGCGTCGGATGAGCGCAGGCATTGCCGCCGCGCGCCCGCTCTAATTTTTGACGCGTCGCTTGCGCGGGGGGAGTGCTTTTTTGCGGCTGCTTTCCGAGCCTTTCAATACCTCCGCGAAACACTGCATCACGAGCGTGCGGAGCCAGCGGCTGGCTGGATCGTTCCCCAGGCGCTCACTCCAGATGAAGCGATGGGGCATCGGGGGCACTGGAAACGGTGGCGGCAAAGCGCACAGGTCATAGCGCTCGAGGGCTTCGTACATCGCGACGTGCGGTAGGGTAGCCAGAAAGTCCGTTTGCGCGAGCAGCGGAGCGACGGCGGCAAAGTTGAGCACGCGCGCCGCGACGTGACGCTTTCGCGCGGCTACTTGCGCCGCCGCGATGAGCGGTCCTTTGACCTTGTCGTCGACCAACACCTGGACGTGAGGCCAGCGTGCCCACGCTGCGGCGCCCCACGTTGCAACGGCGGGATGACCCGCGCGCGCGAACGTCCCCCATTCGACATTTCCAGCATCCTGGCGCGCCAGGCCTTCGGGCAAGGCCAGGTCGGAGGCGACGAACGCCACGTCGATCTGACCTTCGCTGACCGCAAGCAAGCTCTGCTGTCCCACCGGCACCCAATCCACGCTCACACCCGGCGCGTCGCGGCCGACAGCCGCCATCAAGCGCGGGAACAGCGCTGGTACCAGATCGGAGGTCGCGATCCTGAACGCTCGCGTGCTCGTCGGGGGGTCGAAGGGCTGTGGCGGCGAGAGCACCCGTTGAATGCTGCGCAGGATCGGGCGCACGTCTTCGAAGAGGCGTTCGGCGAAGGGGCTCGGCGTCATTCGGCCGCCCAGCTTCACGAGCAGCGGGTCGGAGACTTGTTCGCGCAGGCGCGCCAACGCATGGCTCACCGCCGATTGGGAGCGCGCCAACCGTTCGGCGGCTCGCGTGACATTGCGTTCCGTCATGAGCACATCGAACGTGACGAGCAAGTTCAGGTCGATGGCCCGTAAATCGATTTCATGCATAGTGAATGCATATTATGCGTTGGACGAATCGTGCTCGAAAAGCGGAAAGTGCCTCTCGTTGGTGACGAACTGGAGGAAACCGCCATGAAAGCAGAGCATTTCGTAGTAACGCCTCAGAACTGCAGCGAGCCCCTGAACGTGCTGGGTGTGCGCATCACCGTGCTGGCGTCCAACACCCAGACGCGCGGCTATGAAATCACCTTGCAGTCGGGTGACGAGGGGATTGGACCACCGCCGCACCGGCACGATTGGGACGAGTCGTTCTATGTTCTGAGGGGCAGGGTCGACATCGTCATCGAAGGCCAGGCCGTGGCTTGCGGCCCCGGCACGCTGGTGCACGTTCCGGCGGGCACCGTGCATGGCTATCGTTACTGTGCCGGAGGCGGGGAGATGCTCGAGATCACCGGCAAGGGTGGGCGCGCAACCCGCATGTTCACCGATCTGAGTAAACGGATTCCGCCGGGCCCGCCCGACCTTCCGCTGGTTACGGCCGCGCTCGCCGAAAACGGCGTCACGCTGTCGCCGTGATGCGACGCGGTCGATTACGCTGAAGCCACCGGTAGCACCAAGAGCCAAAAGGGAAGACCATGTCCGCCTACTTCATCTTTCACAACCGCATCACCGACCCGAGCAAGATGCAGGAGTACGTTCCGAGGGCGTTTGCCTCTCTAACGCCGTATGAGCCGGAGTTTTTGGTCCTGGACGAGAACTCTCACGTCGTGGAAGGCAGCACCCACCTGCCGAGGACCATCGTCATCAAGTTCAAGTCGCGTCGCGATGCAGAGGCTTGGTACAATTCTCCAGAGTATCGCCAAGCGCTCCCGCTGCGCCTCGAGGCAACCGAAGGCATTGCCATGATCGTCGATGCCTTCGTGCCCGCGGGGGCCTGAATCAGCGGCCCCGATAGGCCAGCTCGAGCAGCTCGCGGGCGTCGGCCGTCGAGACGGGGCGTGGATTCGGGTACGGACTCGCGGTGGCGAGCTCGGCGGCCCGATCCAATGCGTCGGCAGCAAGCCCGAGACTCGCGAGGCTTCGCGGAACGCCGTGCTGGCTCGCGAGATCGAACAAAGCTTGGACCGCGTCGCCGGCGCCGAGCGCACGGCCGAGGCGCGCGCGAGCGTCCGGAGCGGCCTCCAGGTTGAAGCGCGCCACGTACGGCAAGAGCACCGCGTGGGTCGAAGCGTGGGGTAGGTCGAAGCTGCCGCCGAGTACGTGGCAGAGTTTGTGGTGCAGGCCCATGCTCGCGCGGCCGAGGCATGCACCGGCGAGGCACGCGCCGTAGAGCCCCTGCTCGCGAAGGCCGAGATCGGAAGACCCCGCCGAGAGCGCGCGCAGGCTTTGCGCCAAGGATTTCGCTGACTCTTCCGCGAGGGCGAGAAGTTCCGTGTCCGCCTCCGGCGCATACAGCGCTTCGACTGCGTGCGCGAGCGCGTTGAACGCGCTGGGAACGGCGACCGCCGGGGGCAGCGCTTGCGATAGCAGCGGATCATACAGCACACACGCGGCGCGAGCGCGTTCGTCGCGGCCGGTTCGTTTCACGCCGCCCTCGGTGATGCCCCAGACGGGAGTCATCTCGGATCCCGAAAACGTCGTCGGAATCGCGATGATGGGCAGCGCGAGCTCGAGCGCGATCGCCTTGCCGAGCCCGATGGTGGAACCTCCGCCCACGGCGACGAGGGCGTCGGCTCTGCGGCGAGACGCTTCGCTTCTGCCCTGCGTGACGATCTCGATGGGCACGTGCTCGCGAGCTATTCCCAGCACTCCCGCCGAGCGCTCCCCGAGCTTCACCGACACGCGATCGGCGGCGGCCGTGCGACGGCTCGTCGCCAAGACGAGGGCGCTCTGTACACCGAGACGTTCCGCCTGCGCGTGGACGAGCTCCGCCGCGCCCTCGCCGAGTAGGACGACGGCGAAGCCCTCGGGCAGAACGCGCCGTATCACGCCGAGCTCGAGCTGACCTTCGTTTTTTGCCACTCGTCGAGAATGGCGCGCGCGCGGTTCGTGCTCGGATCCGTTTCGCGTTCGTGATTCGGTTGTTTGGCGGTGAGCTCGACGACGTAGCCGTTCGGATCGCGAAAGTAGATCGAATGGATGAAATGGTGATCCGCGATGCCGCGCGTCTCGATGCCCGCGGCCTTGCCCTTGGCCATCATCGGTTCGAGATCACTGGGCTCGACTTCGAGCGCGAGGTGCAAGTCGTAGTCGTGTTGAGCCTTGTACGTGAACGGCATGTCCGGCGCCTCGAAGAAGGCGATGTACGAGCCGTCGTCCAGGGCGAAGAAGATGTGAAGCGTGCTGGTTCGACGCCCGCTCTTCGACTCCTGAATGTGGAGAGATGCCACGAGCGGCAGCCCGAGGAAGTCTTCATAGAATCGGCGCGTCTCCTCCGAGTCGCGGCAGCGATACGCAGTGTGATGGAGCTTCTTCAACATGAGACCTCCTGGGGCGATCCGCGCGCTCAGATGGAAGCGAAGGCTTGGTCTTTCAAAGACCCGGCGAACCCGTAGAAGACCTCGTTCACCTTGGCGTAGCTCTTGATTTCCTTCTTCACCTGCTCGAGCCAGCGGTTCAAGTTCGGGAACTGCTTGTAGTCGACGCGGATGAGCTCGCCGAGCGAGACGAAGCCGGTCGCGTAGTAGTCGGCAATCGTGAGCTCGTTCCCTGCCAAGTAGCGTTGATCTGAGCCGAGGATGTGCTCATCCAGGATCGAGAGCCACTTCGTCGCGCGCTCCTTCGACCAGGCCAGGGTCGCGCTTTGGACGTCGTCGCTTGGACGCTTGTGATGCGGAAAAACCTGCGGGTACACGAGGCCGTAGCAGAGCTCGCGGTTCAGCTGCGTGTTGAGCCAGTCCATCGCCTCGTTCACCTTGGCGCGCTTCTGGAGGTCCCGGGGATACAGGGGGGACTCGAACTTTTCGGCCAGATATTTCAGGATGGCAGCGCTCTCGGTCAGCCGAAAATTCCCCTCTTCGAGCAGCGGGACGAGCTGGTTCGGGTTGAGCTGGGTGTAGGGCTCTTGAACGTGTTCGCCCGTCATGAGGTCCACGACCTTTAGCTCGACCGGAAGATTGTTCTCCTGGACGAACAAGAGAATGGGGCGGCTGGTGGTAGAAACGGGATGGTAGTGCAGTTTCATTGCGGTGATTCCCCTGGTGGGCGGCGAGTTGTGGCTCAGTGTTTCGCCCGAATGGCTGGATTTGTCGATCGGGACTACTGCAAACACCGTTTGCAAAAATCCCGACCCGGAAGCTTGCACTACCGCGACGTATTTAGCGCTCTCTTTTTTGCTCGAGGCCGCGGCAATTCACGCCACGCAGCGCTCAATCCGGGCGCCCGGTCCACGTGGTGCGATTTGCCTGCACCTGTTCGGCGACGAAGTCTGCGAAGGACCGCACGGCGGGGGCCGATTTTAGATCTTCGTTCACGATCAGCCAGAGCTCGGAGTCGAGCTCCGGCACCGGTGGCATGCAGCGAAGCAGGTCCGGTTCCCGATCTCCGGACAGGCAGGGAAGGGTGGCGATGCCCAGGCCGGCGCGCAGTGAGAACAGCAAGTTCGAGAGGCTGTTGCTGCTGAAGCGGACGGCCGCACCAGGGGCCGCTTCAGCGAGCCAGCGCGGCCCGGGCAGAAGTGCCATGGGCCCCTCCATCCCGATAATCGAATGTTTGCAGATGTCCGCGCGCGTCGCGGGTTGGCCGTGCTTCGCCGCGTACTCTTCGCTGCAATAGACCGACCAGCCCAAATCGAGCAGCTTTCGCGTCACGATGCCCGCGCCCTCGGGTCTCGACCCGGCGCGCAGTGCGATGTCTGCTTCCCCGCGCGCGACGTCCAGCCGGCTATCCCCCGTGAACAGCTCGATGCGCACGTGCGGGTTCTGCGCGTGGTAGTCGTGGATCCAGGGTCCCGCAAATAAGTTTGCGATCGTTTCAGCTGTGGTGAAGCGCACGATGCCGGATACCGTTCGACCCGCCGCCTCGAGACGATGCTGGAGCGTACGCATTTCCGCTTCGATGTGCTCGGCCGTCTCCACCATCGCCCGACCGAGGGCCGTGCAGGTGTATCCGCTCTGCTTGCGGTCGAAGAGCTCGACCCCTGCAGCGTCTTCGACCTGTGCGAGACGCCGCACGACGGTGCTCTGGTTGACACCCAGCTCACGCGCCGCCTCGGCGGCGCGCTCTGGTGGGTCGGAGATGACTGATTGATGCACCCAGGACGAACCCCATGAGCCTCAAGCTGTACATGTTCCCGTTTTCGACCACGAGCCGGCCGGTGCGCTTGTTCATCGCCGAAAAGAAGCTGCCCGTGAGCGAACACGCCATAGACCTGATGAGCGGCGAGCACCTCGGCCCCGAATACGCCGCCATCAATCCGAACAAGGCGGTGCCCGTCCTGGAAGACGGCGAGTTTCGCATGACCGAAAGCTCGGCGATCCTCAAGTATCTGGCCGCGCTCTTCGAGGCGCCCGAGTACCCGAGGGATCTGAAGGAACGCGCGCGCGTCGACTCTGCGATGGACTGGTTCAATACCGGCTTTTACAGATACTTCGGTTATGGGCTGATCTATCCGCAGGTCTTTCCGCATCAAAAGCGGCCGAGCGACGAGCAGCAGGCGGGTACGATCGCGTGGGGCAGAGACAAGGCCAAGGCTTGGCTCTCCGTGCTCGACCACGACATGCTCGGCACGAGCGACTACGTTGCGAACAATCGCCTTTCGATCGCCGACTACTTCGGCGTCTGCTTTTTGACGTTGGGCGAGTGGACCGGCTGTCGATGGAATGGCTATGCGAACATCGAGCGCTGGGTCGGAACCGTGAAGAAGCTCGGCAGCTGGGCGCAGGTCAATGAACCGCACGATGGCTTCGCGGGCGCGCTGGCCAAGCAGTCGTTCGAGACGTTGTGATGCAGATCCGAGGCCTCCACCATAGCGCCTATCGGTGTCGGGACTCCGAAGAGACCAGGAAGTTCTACGAGGACTTCCTGGGCCTGCCGCTGGTCAATGCGATCGAGATCCGTGAGACCAAGACCGGACGCGCGACGCGTTTCTTGCATTCTTTCTACGCGATGGCCGATGGATCGTGCCTGGCATTCTTCGAGGCACACGCTGAGCCGTTCGAATTCAAGGCGCAGAGCGATTTGGACCTGCACATCGCGCTCGAGATTCCACACGCGGACCTCGAGAAATGGCTCGCCAAGGGCAAGGCGGCTTGCGTCGAATGCCGCGGGATCGCCGGTCACGAAATGGTCGATTCAGTCTATTTCCGTGACCCCAACGGCTACGTGATCGAGCTGACGGGCAAGCGCCCGAATCACGACGATCTCATGGACCCCTCGAAGAACGGCGCGCGCGGCCAGCTCGAGCGGTGGCAGAGGGACCGCGCAGCGAAGGCGTAGCGCGAGCGGCTATTTCGTCTTCACGAGTCCGGAGAAGCCGGCGACGGTCAAGAACGTGAGCGCCCAGCCGACGATGATCTGCAGCCAGACATAGAGCTGGCCCAGCGTGCCCCAGCGTTTGGTTTCGTCGGGCGACCAGTAGTCGTCCAAGCCCAGGGATACGACGGGCAAGAGCGTATCGAGCGAGTACATTGAAGCGCTGAAACGCGGGTGCGTTCGTGATTCCGGCTGTCGCAGAAAACACTCGAGCTGGCTCTCTCGGGGCAGCGCGCGACCCACGACGCGTTCTCGCACGGACGCGGCGCTCCAGGAATTCGCCCGGGTGCCGGCACACGCCATCCATTCGGCGCGGCGCAGGACCGAGATGCCCGGTTTGAAGGCGTGCTCTCGATACACGAAGCTACTGACCGCCGTCCCCAGGATCCAGAAGCCGAGTAGCCAGACGAGCGCCAGCATCGGTGCATGGCCGTAGCGGATCGTGCCACCCAAGAGACAATCTCGCAGCCACTTGGCTTGCCGGAGCGGAGCCGGCGCGCGGCTGCGTTCGGCTCGTCGCTGCAGCCGTTCCTTCTCGATCAAGATGACTCGCGCGTCGTCCGCGTGACCTGCTTGACGGAGGACGAGAGCGCACTGCTCGAAGGGCTGCGGGGAGAACTCACCGGGCGTAGCGCTGCGTTGCAGGCGGAGCCAGCGTAGCCGCGCTTTTGCCGACACGGACGCCGTCATCAAGAAGGATTCATAGACGCACCCGGACAAGTTCAAGTTGCCCACTTTTGGCCAGCAGTCGCACGCGTCGACGATGGATCGGAGGTGCGCACCGGTCATATTCAGCAGGCCGTCGATGGACGCTTTTCCACGCAGAAAGAAGGCACCGCCGATGTCCGCCCTCACGAGTGAGAGCGCGTTACGCCCCGGATTCGAGATGCGGCAATTGTCACAGTCGAGTTGTCCGCGAATCTTCGCGCCGATCAGGCGTATTTCTCCGTTTGCTTCGACGCTGTCGAGCGTAACGGCCCCGCGCGCGACGAGCCACTCCGCCCGGAGTCCAGGAAGCACGGAGCCGTTCAAGCAGAGCCCCTCGATGCGCGCCGCGTCGAGATTGAGCACGCTCGAAAAGCGGCAATTTTTGAAGGTGAGGTCGTGCGCGATCACGCAGCTTTGCAGATCCAGCGTGCCCTCGATGGCAGCTCCCAGCAAGCGCAGGCCTTTTTCATGGACGCGCGTTCTTCCCGCGCCAAGCTCGTCCGAGCTCTCGAGCAGCAGGCAGCGGATGAACGCCGCGCGGATCGCGCGATCCGGATGCGCTTCCAGCGACGGGGTCTGACCGTCTGCGATGACGATGTCTTCGCCGCTATCGAGCTCGCTGACGAGGCGCTGCTCCGCTGGAGACAGAGGCGCGAATTCACACAGCTTACGCGGCCCACGCAGCGACGGCGCGTGTGCCTGGGATGAGCGACGGACGCCGATCTGCGTGATGTGAGAGGGATCCACGAACGCCACGAGTGCCCGAGTGGCGAGACCCCGTCGAGGCCCATCTCCGCAAGTGCGCCTTGCAGAAATCCAGCTGCCCGATTTTACGAGTCAGCAGCCGGAAAACAAGCCGCGATTCGCTTCGAACAACTCGAGGAGCACGTCCACGGCGCTGCGAACACAGGCCTTATCGCGAACGGTCTCGTGGTAGACGATGAACCCCTGAGCTCGAGCGATGGGATCCGGAAACACGCGCATCATTTCAGGGCGTCCTTCCGCGAGCACGCAGGGGATGACGCCGACTCCGCCGCCAGCGGCGATCATGTTGGCGGCCACTTCCGTGTTGTCGACCTGCATGGACACAGCCGCCGCTCCGCGGTGCTCCTCGAGCCAGCGCGGCCCTGCCACCTTGTGCAAGGCACTCACGTAGCGCACGAGCCGGTGCCTCCCGAGATCGGCGGGCGTGGCGGGGTGGCCCTGCTCCTCCAGGTAGCTCTTGGACGCGTACACCGCCCAACCCAGATCGAACGCATGTCGGTAAACGAGCGCCGGATCTTCGGGGCGGAACATGCGCAGCGCCAGATCGGCCTCGCCCTTTGCGAGATCGACTGCGCGATTCTCGCCTGCAAGATCTACGACCAAGTTCGGATGCTTTTCGCGCGCCTCGGACAACAGCCGGGCGATCGTGGCGCCGAGCCCCGACGGACACGAAACGGTGACGGCGAGGGTCGCGTCTGCCTTCGCCGCTCGAACGGCGCCGCTCGCCCGCGACACTTCCGCTCGGATGGTTTCAGCGGCGGCGAGCATCGTTCGGCCCTCGGGGGTCCACGAGAACTGCTGCCCGCCGCGCACGAGCAGCCGGGCGCCAACGCTGTCTTCGATGGCCGCGAGCCTGCGGCTGACGGTGGACCCATCGACTCCGAGGTCCCGCGCCGCAGCCGCGACAGAGCCGCCGCTAGCCAGAGCGAGGAGGACCTTGAAGTCGTTCCAATCCGGCTCCTTCATTCATGCCAATTCTGCCCGAAGTTCCTTGCGGGGTCTTCGGGGATTTACGGGCTAAACCCCGCGAGTCAAGAGACGCCGGCTCTGGGCGCGGTGCCTGCGAGCGCTTCCGTGAGCGCGCCGAGCAGCTCGCTGGCCGTGGGGCGTTCGCTGGGGAAGAAAGCCAGGCATGCGTTCTTCGACGCCGCCGCGCGCGGCTCTGGCAGAGCTCGACAAGTGGGTAACGGGGCGTGTTAGAAGCGGGCGACGATGCACAGCGCTAGCGAACTTTTCGTCGTCTTGTTGCTCACGTCTGCCGGCGTTCTGGGGTGTGGCGGCTCACAGACTCCGGCGGAAGCGCCGAGCGCGAGTGCTCCCACTCCCGCCCCTGCAGCAGAGCCTTCGCCCGAGCCCACTCAGGGCGCGGCTGAGCGTCCCGGCCTGACAGCGGAAGCCTGTGAGGCGAGCGGCGGCGCGGTCGTCGGCGACATCGGTGACGGCGCGATTCACCGCCCGGACTACCGCTGTCCGAGCGGAGCCCCGCCGAGCGGCAGGATCCGCGCACCCGAAGCTGGGCCGATGGCCGTCGAAGGCTCCGTTTGCTGTCCGAAATGACGCTCCGCCGCTGGTAAACCGTCAGTCGCGGTAAGCGCAGATTTTTGCTGCGTTATTTCGGTTCGATCGGGCGGAGTCCGAGCAGCTGAAAAAACTGCTGCTGCGGCGTCGATCCAGCCCCACCTCAGTTGTCGCTCCTACGAACACCCACTTGGGCGCGCACGGCGCCCCAACGAAAGGACACGGACATGAAGGTTATGGTGATCGTGAAGGCAACGAAGAACAGCGAAGCGGGCGTCATGCCGAGCGAAAAGCTGCTCAGCGAGATGGGGAAGTTCAACGAGGAGCTCGTCAAGGCCGGCATCATGCTCGCGGGCGACGGCCTTCATCCGAGCGTGAAAGGCAAACGCATCCAGTTCTCGGGCAGCAAGCGCACCATGGTGGACGGCCCGTTTCCTGAAACCAAGGAGCTCGTTGCGGGCTACTGGATCTGGCAGGTCCGGTCGATAGAGGAAGCCGTCGAATGGGCACGCCGCTGCCCGGACCCGATGCCCGGCGAAGAAGGCGAGCTCGAGATTCGCCCGATCTTCGAAGCCGAGGACTTCGGCAAAGAGTACACCCCGGAGCTCCGCGCGCGCGACGAGCGCCTACGCGACGAGATCGAACGCAAGAACAAGTAGTAAGGGAGGGCGTTCGACCTGCCCTCCAATCGCGCCGAGGCCGTTGATGAATAGCGTGTGGCAGGCAATCGCAAGAACGAGCTCCGGTCGGAGTCAGTTCGGATCGAGCGAACGATAGGACGTTGCGCGCGCGCCTCTCGCGCGTTTCATTGACGGCAACTTTTCGCGTATCGCGAGCGTTTCGGAGCGCGTACGAGTAACGCTGGACCGTGTTCTATCCGCTCCGACGGATCAAGCGTACGCAGGGGCAGACGTTAACGCGTGCGCATCTGCATTGCGGTTGCTTCTGATCGCGCTCGGCCCGTACGTTCCGCCGATCGAAGCGAGACATTCGCTTCAAGGAGACGTGAGTTTCAATGCCCGAATCGAGCGGAGCCCCCCTCGGCGCAACAGCCGCGCGCCAGTTAGCCAATACCACCAAGACGCCGCCCCAATGGGTCGGTGTGACGCCACGCTGGCTCGTGAGCTTGCTTCCATGGACGCCAGTGGAGGCGGGTACTTATCGCGTAAACAAGGTCAAAGACACCGACGAAAATACCGAGATTGCGATCCAGTGCAGCCCTAGCGACGGCGACGAACTGCCGAACGCATACGTGGACTACGAAGAGAATCCTCGCGAATACACGCTCAGCACCGTCACTACGACCATCGATATTCAGACACGCATTTCCGATCTCTATCGCAGCCCGATGGACCAGGTGCGCGAGCAGTTGGCTGTGTTGATCGAGATGGTCAAGGAGCGTCAGGAAAACGAGCTCGTCAACAACCCGGAGTATGGCCTGCTCAACAGCGTGCCGGCCTCCATGCGCATTTCTACGCGTACTGGCGCGCCCACTCCGGACGATCTGGACGAGCTCATCGCCAAGGTCTGGAAGGAGCCGGCGTTTTTCCTCGCGCATCCCAAGGTGATTGCGGCATTCGGGCGCGAGTGCACGCGGCGTGGTGTTCCCCCACCAACCATCAACTTGTTCGGCTCACCATTTTTGACCTGGCGCGGACTGCCCCTGATTCCGTCGGATAAGCTTCACATCGGTGATGACACCGGCACCAGCAACATTCTCTTGCTGAGAACGGGCGAGAAAAAGCGCGGCGTCGTCGGCTTGTTTCAGCCGGGGATTCCGGGCGAGGTGAGCCCGAGTCTCGCGGTTCGTTGGATGGGAATCAACCGGCGCGGTGCGGCCTCTTACCTGGTGTCATTGTATTGCTCGGTTGCCGTCCTCACGGAGGACGCCGTGGGTGTCCTCGAGAACGTCGAAGTCGGCAAGTATCATGACTACAAGTGATTTGCCCGGCAGGAAGGGAGAGGGTGAACTGGGCTCTGCCGGCGATCTTTCGAGCTCATTGGCTGGGCGGATCCAGGCGCTCGCGAATGAATTTTTCCACGGTATTCCGGGAACGGTAGCCTCGCCGGGTCGCCTGCCTGGCACGTCCGCCCTACCCACACCGTCTCCCTCGCTGGTGAGCGGCCTGCCTGCGGTCCCGCCAAACTTCGGGCCGAGTGCGCTCGCGGTTGGTGCGGGCGGCGCGTCGCCTGCCGTCGTGCTGCCCCCCGTTCCCGGCATCCTGCAGTCGCCGCCGATCCCGAACGCCCCAGCACCCAAGGATAGCGATCTCAGAACTCTGCCTGCGATGTTTTCGGAGAGCCTCGGCTCATCTCCGCTCGCCCTGGCGCGTGCAGCGGACGCGCCCACGACCCAGCCGTATTTCTTGGAGCTCGCTGGCCTACCAGGAGCCGATCGCTCGGCCGCTGCTTTGCCGATCGGCTCGGCGCGCCCCGAGCTGCCCGCGTCGGTGATCGAGGGTTATGAGTTCCGGCCAGAGCTGTCCCCAAACGAGTTCGCGACTGGGTCGTTCTTCGACCCGCACGCCGTCAAGCGCGACTTTCCGATCTTGA
>DATHEN010000121.1:0-6749 GCA_035318565.1 Polyangiaceae bacterium | reverse complement strand
AGCTCGGCACGGCGGCCACACTGGCGTTGGGCAGTGCAGTACGTCATGCCGGCGACCAGCGGGGCGCGCAGGCTGCGGGTGACGATCTGGTGCGGAGCTATCAGGCGGCACGAACGCCCGAGCAGCGTACGAAGTACCTGAGCGCGCTCGGCAACGCCGGTTCGGAGCGAGGTCTGGAGAGCATTCGCGCGGCGTTGTCCGATCCGCTGCCCGAAATTCGCGCCGCCGCCGTCAACGCGCTGCGCTTCATCCCTTCACCCGAAGCGGACACTCTGATGGCGAACGTGCTTCTGAAGGATGTTGCTCCGCTGGTACGCGCGAGCGCCATCGACGCGGCCATTTACAGGAGCGCGTCGGCCACGCTGCTCGAAGCGCTCTCTTCGGCAGTCGTTGCTGAAAAGGAATGGAATCTCAGAGCTAGAATCGTGGACGCCCTTGCTCAGAAGCTGCGCGAGACCCCTGCCCTGCGTTCCGTCCTTCAGGCCGTTGCCAAAAATGACCCATCGCAGCAGGTCCGCGACGCGGCGAGTAAAGCCCTACAGTCCTGAGCGCCGATGCCGCCGGGGCTCAGCCGCGGCGACATCGGTGCGTTCGAATCGGTCGAGTTCGGAAGTTGCGTTCAGGGACACTTGACGAATTGTCGCGCATTCACGTGCACGCGTTCGCACTTCCGCAGCGACATTCGATAACCGCGACATTCTTCACTGTCGATTATGTCGCAGAACGCGCCCAGCGAGCGCTTCAAGCGATGAATGTGTACTCGCACCAGCGAAGTGTCGGAGCGATGGTGAGTCTGGAACACGTTCTTCAAGAGCTCCTTGCTCTTGACCCAGCGATCGCGGTTCTGCGCCAGATACACGAAAATCTGCAGACGTTTGCCCTTCAAGCACAGCTGGGTTCCGTCAATGAGCACGTTCCCGCTGCTGGCATCCACGCTGAGCGGCAGGTCCGCGTCATCGTGGTACGAGGCACGCGCGCGACGAACGAGCGCATACACGCGAGCAACGAGTTCTTCCGGCGAAACGGGCCACGTGAGGCAGTCATCCGCGCCCGCGTACAGATAGTCGGGCACCTCGCCCTGCGCACACAGCGGCAGAATGGCCAGGATCATGCTGACGCTACCGGCCTTGCGTAACTCGCGCGTTCGCGACAGAGCAGACCAGGGCCGCGCGTTCGAACCCGTACCCGGGCGCGCTTGCCGCGCAACGCTCTCTTCACCGAGGGCAATGAGTACCAAGAGGTCCGCCTGGGGAACGGAGCTCTGGTCGACTGAATCGACGTCGACCAATCGACTCAATGGCGAGCTCGATAATTCGCTGATCAGCGCGAGTCGCAAGTCGTTACTGAATGCATCAGTTCCGGCTTCTAGTGCAACGCGCTGGATCCGCGAGCCAGCGCGCGGGTTCACATCGGGAGCTATCCAAGGCATACAATTTCCCTTTCGAATTAAACGGCTTATGGCTCTTAATCTGCCGAGCAACGCACCCGTCTCGCGAGACTTTATGAGCGGGTGAACGCTGCATTGGCAGCACGGATCCTAGCAGTTCGCGCGCTATTTTTCACCCCGGCTCGCCACGGGCACGACCCTGGGCCCGGCAGGCGGCGCTGTGCTGAAAGCTGCGAGGCAGCCGGCTGGCGAGGTCGGCGCACATTATCCGTCGAACGAGACCGCCGTTCTTCGGCTCTGGGTGGTCTCTCTTCGAGCTACACGATCCCATGGCGACGCCGGCGTCGCTTCCAGGCGCTCGGACGGCGAGCCTGGCGGCGCCACGACACAGCGGGTTGCAGGGTGATTGCTCTCACCCGTAAAACGAGGGGATGAGCTCCGACCGCGACCTCGACGCTTACTTTTCGCGTATCCATTATGACGGACCACGCGAGCCCACGCTGCCGGTACTGCACGCCCTGACTGCCGCGCATGCGCAGAGCGTTCCGTTCGAGAATCTCGACGCCCTGCTCGGTCGCCGCATCCATCTCCAGCCCGACGCGCTGATCGACAAGCTCGTGCGCCAGCGTCGCGGTGGCTACTGCTTCGAACAGAACGGGCTCTTTCTGCACGTCCTGCAGCAGCTCGGCTTCCAGGTCGCGCCGCTCAGCGCCCGGGTGCGGCTGGACCGCCCGCGCGAGTTCATTCCCGCGCGGACGCACCTGTTCTTGCGCGTGGAGCTCGGCGGCGAAAGCTGGCTGACGGACGTCGGCGTGGGTGCCTTATCGCTCACGTGTGCGATTCGCCTCGTCACGGACACGGAGCAAAGCACTCCGCACGAAACGCGGCGCCTGATCCGCGAAGGGGGTCGCTTCTTTCAGCAAGCCCTGCTCGGAAACGACTGGATCGACGTCTACGACTTCACGCTCGAAGAGATGCCGCTGATCGATCGCGAAGTCGGCAATTGGTTCACGAGCACCCACCCCGATTCTCATTTCAAAAATCGCTTGGTGGTCGCGCGCGCCGCGCCGGACGGCGTGCGGATCGCGTTGCTGAATGACGTATTGAGCATTCGCCAGCGCGACGGAACCGCCGAGAAACGACCGATCCACTCACCGGACGAGCTGCTCGACGTGCTCGCCGAGCACTTCCAGCTGCGCTTCCCTCCCGGGACGCGCTTCGGACCGCAGGGTTCTCCCTCGGCCGCATGAAGCGCCGCTGACGTTCAGGCGGCGCGTCGCTCGGCTGGCCTCCAAAGATAGCTGCGTGCGCCTCAGTTCACGCTCACCACACCGGGACACATAGCGTTCGGCGAAAATACCAGTCCACCTGAAAAAGCGGGCCTCCGCGGCCAGGAGAAGAATGTCGCGAGAGTCGAAAGAGACTGTCGGAGCACGTCTGTCCAATGTGAGGCTAGCGCCGGTTATCGGGTCAGCATGACATCGTGCTACTCAGCACTCGGAAGCAACAGCGTTGGGATTCGGAGGTGTTGCGATGAAGAAGCTATTCACTTGGTTCGTGTTCTCCACACCGTGGCTGCTGGCGTGTGGTCCCCAGCCGCCCATTACTGGTACCGGAGGCGCGGGCGGCGGAACGGCCAAGAACATCCCCTGTGATGTGGACGCCATTCTGAAAGCGAAGTGCCAGACGTGCCACGGTTCGCCGCTCTCTGCGGGCGCGCCGATGCCGCTCATCACGTATGCCGACACGCAAGCCATGCGCAATGGCCAGCCGGTTTGGAGACTGATGCAAACGCGCGTCGGCAACGGCACCATGCCTCCGAATACGACGCTCACGCCGGCAGAGAAGACCACCATGCAGAACTGGTTCAACGCGAATGCGCCGGCCGGTACTCAGGTGTGTCAGGGCGGCCCGGTGGACCCCGGCTGCATCGGACCGGAGTGTTTGCCGTGCGACGCCAAGGTCCGCATAACCATGTATGGCGGCTCGGAAGGCTCAGGCCAGAAGTTCACGGTAACGCCCGGGCAGCGCTACGTGAACACCAACTTCGCCAACCCGTTCGCGCCGGGCGGGCGGTTCGCCGGCCAGTACGTGATCGCCAATGCACCGATCACGGACAACAAAGCCGTCATCCATCACTGGATCCTCTACGGCATAGATTCTTCGGGTGGCCGTACGCACGTCGCCGGTTGGGCTCCGGGCGGCAACAACAGCGTGCTCGAATCCGACGTGATGCAGGACATCTCCATGTACACCCGCTTCTCCATGCAGGTGCACTACAACAACAACACCGGTTCGAATCAGCTCGACGGCAGCGGTGTTGCCTTCTGTCCCACCACGGAGAAGCGCACTCACGTCGCCGGCATCTTTACCCTGGGAACCGCGTCGATCTTCGTCGCTCCGTTCGCGCAAGCTCAGACACAGGGCGTCTGCAGCGTGAAGCGTCCGATGACGATCATCGGCACCTCGCCGCACATGCACCAGATTGGTTACGGCTTCCGCACCGAGCACGTTCGCGGCGGGGCCAACCTGACCGATCTCTCCTTCATTCCAAACGGAGAGTGGAGCTTCGAAGGGCAAAAGCACTACCCAATTCTGCCCCGGCGAGAAGTCCAGGTCGGCGATACTCTACGCACGACCTGCTACTACAAGAATCCGAACGCAACCTTCGTGACCTTCGGTCCCAACACCGAAAACGAAATGTGCTTCGACTTCATGATGGTCTATCCGTACGGACCGTTGATGCGAAGCTGCGACGGCGCCGCAGCGCCCTGAGCGTTCGGACCTGACTGCAAAGAGGCGCGGCTCTCGTCAGAGGGCCGCGCCGGTCTGCATTGCTGACGTCGCTGACGGAACAGCCGGCGGCCAGCGCGAACAGGACAATGGACAACCCGCGCCGTGGCGCTCGATGCCGCAGGCTGCGGCAAAGGCCCTTCCTATTTTGATTTTCAAGTTTGGGTCTGAACTTCCAAACCAAAGGAAAGGAAAGGGGCACTTCCCGCTCAACTCGGCATGCGCGCACGGCGCTTCCTCATGAACGGCCATGCCGGCGCCCAAGCTGGGCGTCAACCCGCGGAAGCGGCTCGAGTCGCGCCGCCCGTTGCGTCGCGTGCACGGTCCGCTTCACCGAACCCGAGCAGCGCATCCGCCACGGCGTCCTTCGCCGTGCGGGTCGCCGTGTCGAATACCCGGCGGCGGCGCTTGGGGTTCATCATGTTCGAGCCGATGGCCGCGCGATCTTCGGCGCCGGGTTCCAGACGCACCACGCGAATTCCGGCCTGTTCGAGGGCGCGCACCTCACGATTCACGATGTTCGTCATGTAACGGCGCAGCTCGGCGGCGAAGCGGCTGCCCTTCCTGCGCTGGGGATCGAGCTCACGCGCAGCCATCGGAGCGAGCACGATCGCCTCGCGCACGTCCGTTCCGACCAGCAAATCGGCCGACGTGGGCGAGACGATGCCGCCGTCGAGGTAAGTGGCTCCATTCGTGCGCATGGGCCGGTACCAGCCGGGAATCGCGAACGAAGCGCCAACCGCCACGTTGAGCGCAACACGCGGCGCACCTTCGCGACCGAGCGCCACACGTTCACCCGTTTTCGCGTCGATGACCATGATCCAGGTCGCGGGATGGGGCGACCATTGTCCCGCGGGCACCACGTTGTCCACGAGGCGCATGAGCGGCTCGATGTCTGCCGTGCCGCGCGGTAAGAGGCCGGCCAGTCCAGCAAAGGGGTGCAGGCGCCGGCGCAGCGCGCCGTACATCAGAGCGGGCGCAGTGAGCCCCAGCGCCGGCTTGGGCGGACGCGGACCGCCGGTGTCCTCGTCGTGGTTCCAGCAGTCGTTCGCCAGCTCGCCGAGCTGGCTCCTCACCATGCGCTCCACGCTGACCCCGGCACCGAGCAGCGCCGCCAGCACCGCACCGGCAGACGTTCCGACGAGCACGTCGGCCTCGCGCGCGTCCCAGCCGAGCGCTCGCTCCAGCTCGGCGAGCGTTGCAATCTGCCAGGCCGCGCCGGCCACCCCTCCGCAACCGAGCACCAGCGCGCGCTTCTTCGACTTAGACATGAGCGGAGACTCCGTTGTTGGCGGCTGCGAGCGAGCGACGCGGCGTGGTGGCGTGGTAATTCTCGATATCGAAACGAGCGAGGATGCGTCTCATGCGCAGGGTACTCCAGGGGAAAGCGATGCTGTTTCGTCCGTTCGCATCGATGTAGTAGCTCGAGCAGCCGCCCGTATTCCAGACGGTGCCGGCCAGGTCGCGCTGAACGCGGCGATTGTAAGACGCCTGCGCGTCGCGGCGCACCTCGATGCGGGTCACACCCTCGCGGCGCAAGCTGGTGAGTGCGTCGCAAATGTAGTCGAGCTGCGCCTCGATCACGATGAACGCCGAGTTGTGTCCGATCGCCAGGTTGGGGCCGAGCACCATGAACGCATTCGGAAAGCCCGCGATGGTGGTGCCGCGGTAGGCCTCGGGACTGCCGGACCACACCTCCGCCAGCGTGCGACCGTGCGCTCCGCGGATGTGCGCTGCAATCGGCGGGTCCGACACATGAAAGCCGGTACCTAGAATGATGGTATCCACTTCGCGCGCTGCGTCCGTGCCGACCACCGTGTTGCCGCGGATTTCCGTGACCCCCATGGGGAGCACCTCGACATTGGGCTGGGTCAAGGCGGGGTAGTAGTCGTTCGAGAGCAGCACGCGCTTGCAACCGAGCACGTAATTCGGCGTCAATTTCGCGCGTAGCTCGGGGTCTTGCACCTGCTTCTGCAAGTGCCGGAGCGCGACAGCCTGCACGCGCTTCATGTGCTCGGGGTGCCGAAACGCGCCGCCCAGCTCTTCGAGGCGCCGATACAGCATTTCGCGCATCAGCTTCATTGCGCCGGGTAGGGCCAAACCGCTGCGCATGAACAGCCCGATGCGCGCGTCCGGTTTCGGCAAGATCCACTGCGGAGTGCGCTGGAACACGTGCAGGCTCTTCACCTTGGGCTGAATCTTCGGCACGAACTGAATCGCCGATGCGCCGGTGCCGATCACTGCCACGCGCCGGTCCTGCAAATCGTGCTCGTGCTTCCAGCGGGACGAATGGAAGATCGTGCCCGGAAACTCGGCCAGGCCCGGCAAGCGCGGCATCAGCGGTTCGTGCAAGTAGCCCGCGCACGAGATCACGAATTGTGCGTGATACGTCCTGTGCGGGGTGCGAATCACCCAGTGATTGGCGGCGTCGTCCCAATTGGCCGTCTCCACCGGCTCGCCGAAGCGCACGCGATCGAGCACGCCGTAGCGCTCGGCGGTGTGCCTCACGTACGCCTCGATCTCCGGCTGCCGCGCAAACACCCGGCTCCAGTTCGACTTCGGCGCGAAC
>DATHEN010000120.1:0-2507 GCA_035318565.1 Polyangiaceae bacterium | reverse complement strand
GAGCCGATGCTCCGTTATCATGAAAACGTGCGCTGTTTCGTCGCGGTCTTCGCGGCTCGTTCGGGCTTCTGCTTTCGGCCTGGTCTGCCTCTGGCTTCCACGATGCGGCGGGTACGACGGCGAAGGATGGGGCCCAGAGGGCAATGGCGGCGCGCCGGATCGTGACGCGTCCAGCGCCGGTCGCGCTTCAGCCGGAAGGGAGGGGGGAGTCTCGGGCGCTTCAGGTGGCGGCCCCGCGCACGCTGCTGGTCGGGACGCGGGCATAGAAGCCGGCTCCGCTGCGGGCGCGGCAGGCACGGCAGGTGCGGGGGGCACCGGAGCGCCGCTGGCGGACGCCGGCCAATCGCCGTCCGACGCCGGCGCTGGCGAGCGCTCGGCCGTGGTGCGCATCAACGAAATCAACGCCAACATCGCCAAAGGCTGCGACGCCGTAGAGCTCTACGTGATCCGCGCCGGCAACCTGCACGGTATCGAGCTTTGGGCGAGAACTACGGCGGTGCTCACGTTCGGCGCGCTCTCGGTCGAGGCGAACGATGTCATCGTGGTGCACTTGAACGCCGAGAGCTGCTGTCCCGACTTCGAAAGCGAAGCTACATCCAAGACCCAAAGCAGCGCACCCGGAACCTACCGGACCGCGTACGACTGGTATTCGACTTCCGCGGGGCTCGTCAGCACGGATCTCGTGCTCACACTGTACGATGCGCGCGGCAACATACTGGATGCAGCGCTGTTCGCTGACGACGTCACCGGCACCTCGGCGGCTCTTTCGGAACAGCAGGCAGAAGGCGTCGCTGCAACCGGCCACTGGACGACGGTCGCGGGAGGCGTGCCGGCAAGCGGCTTCGTCGATGACACATTCTCGGCACACTCTGCCCAAGATCTGAACGCGACCGGGACCACACCGGACGGTGAGTCCATCGCACGCATCGATGACGAAGACCGAAACTCGCGTGCCGACTGGGCTCAGGGGCCATCCAGTTGGGGCCGACCGAACACCGGTCAAACCGTTCAGTGACACGATGTGGGTGCGGTCGCGCCTACACTGTGGCCAGAGGTCTTCCTCCTCCTCCACGCGCGGAACGCTGGGATCGAGCGACGCGCCGTACCTGACTCGATGCTACGATGTCAGGTACGGCCGCTGGATTCGCGGCGTCCACTGCAACGCATGAAGCCCCCTCCGATTCAGCGTTCACGTGGACGAGCAGGAGCAGCCACTGCGTCGGCTGCTCCTGCTACGCTGCAGCAGGGCTTTTTGGTCGCCGACAAGTACGGCCTGATCGAGCCGATCGGCACGGGTTCCATGGGTTCGGTGTGGAAGGCCACGCACGTGATGCTCGGCCACACCGTCGCCATCAAGTTCCTGCATGCCTCCATAGAGGCCTATCCGGAAGGCCGCGCGCGCTTCGAGCGAGAAGCCAAGTTGTCCGCGCGCTTGGGAGAGGCGTCTCGCCACATCTGTAGGGTGAGCGATTTCGGCGTGATGGGCTCGGGTACGCCGTTCGTCGTCATGGAGTACCTCCAGGGTGATGAGCTGTCTGCTCGCCTCAAGCGGGAGCAGCAGTTACCGCTATCGCTGGTGGTGGACGTCGTGGTGCAACTTTGCCGCGCGCTCGCCGTTGCTCACGACGCAGGCGTCGTCCATCGCGATCTAAAACCGGCGAACGTTTTCCTGTGCAAACCTCAGGAAGGGGAAGGCGTCTTCGTCAAATTGCTCGACTTCGGAGTCGCCAAGGCTGCGCTCGAGCATGAGGATACACAAGCAACGCGAGCCGGCATGGTATTCGGCACTCCCGGGTACATGAGTCCGGAGCAGATCCTCGCGGATGGGGAGCTCGATGCACGTGCGGATCTCTGGAGCGTAGCCGTCCTCGTGTATCGCATGGCCGTAGGACGTACGCCGTTCGGAGGCGGCTCGATGAGCGAGCTCGGGCTGCGCATCCTCACGATGACTCCGGCCACGCCCTCCACTACGCGTCCAGACCTTCCTGCCGGCTTCGACGCGTGGATGAAGAAAGGTCTGGCCAAGCGCCGTGAAGAGCGCTTCGCGAGCGCGACCGAGCTGGCAGATGCGCTGGTCGCCGTGGCCAACGGCGCCGTGCCAGTGCTTGTGGAGCGAGTCGAACCCGAACGCAGTACGCTCACGCCCGGCGATGAAGCCACCTACAATCCTCTGTATCGTTCCGAGGCCGCGCCCGATCCAGCGCCGGTCCGCCGGCGTCAGACCTGGCTTGCCGTGGCCGCCGGCGCGTTGCTGGTTTGCTTGGTCGTGGGGCTGGTGATTCTCAGCGGCCGGGGCTCCGGGGCCGCGCCCGCGGCGAGCGCCGAAGCCGAACCGAGACCGAGCTCTGCCGCGCGCGCAGAAGCCAGCATTGCCCACGCTGCCGACACAGCGAAGCCGGTGCCAGCAGCGCCGCCGCCGCCCGCAGCATCTGCGGTGCCCGTCGCATCCGCAGATACCTTGCCGGATGCCGTCGCGGTACCCGCCACGAGCGCGCTGCCGAGCTCCG
>DATHEN010000119.1:0-4628 GCA_035318565.1 Polyangiaceae bacterium | reverse complement strand
CGAAGCCAAGAAGGCGTTCGGCGACGACACCGTCTACATCGAAAAGGCCATCATCCGCCCGCGCCACGTCGAGATTCAGGTGCTCGGCGATCGCGACGGCAACATGGTGCACCTGTTCGAGCGCGATTGCTCCGTGCAGCGCCGCCACCAGAAGGTCGTCGAGGAGACGCCCTGCCCCGCCATCGACGACGCCATCGTCCAGAAAATGGGCGAAGTCGCCGTCCAGGGTGCCAAGGCCGTCGGCTACTTCTCGGCGGGAACGTTCGAGTTTCTACTGAGCGAAGACAAGTCGTTCTACTTCCTGGAGATGAACACGCGCCTGCAGGTCGAGCACCCGATCACGGAGCTAGTGACGGGCGTGGATCTGGTGCGTGAAATGGTGCGCATCGCCGCCGGTGAGAGCCTCGAATTCGATCAATCCGGTGTCACACGCCGCGGCGCCGCCATCGAGTGCCGCGTGTATGCCGAAGACCCGGCCACCGGCTTTCTACCGAGCCCCGGGGTCATCCAGCGTTTGCGCACTCCCGCCGGTCCGGGCGTGCGCGACGACGGCGGGGCGTACGAAGGGTGCACCATCAGCGCCAACTACGATCCACTGATCTCGAAGCTCAGCGTTTGGGCGCCGAACCGCGCGCGCGCCGTGGCGCGGATGCGGCGCGCACTGAGCGAGTATGTCGTGAGCGGCATCCGCACCAATCTGCCGTTTCACGAGCGGCTGTTCGAGCACCCAGAGTTCGTGGCGGGCCGCTACGACACCAGCTTCATCGACCGCTACCGCGACGAGCTGTTGAAGGGTTCGAGGCTCGCTGCCGATGAAAAGGCGACCTTCGCGGCCGCGGTGGCGATTGCCGCGTACCGCGCGGAACACACCGGCAAGGGTCCGAACAGCGCAATCAACGGCAACGGCAACGGCAACGGCAGCGGCCTTTCGCCGTGGGTAGCCACGCACCGCGCGCGGCTCGGTTACTCGCGCCGCACATGATTGCATTCGCCATGTCCGCTCTGCAAGGTATCAAGGTTCTGGACCTGACCCGACTCCTGCCGGGCCCCATCGGCTCGCTGGTGCTCGCGGACCTGGGCGCTCAGGTCGACAAAATCGAAGACGCGGGCAACGGGGACTATTTGCGGGTCAGCGCAGCACCCGTGGCCGGTATGAGCGCGAGCTTTCACGCACTCAATCGCGGTAAGCGCAGCCTCGTGCTCGATTTGAAGAAGGCGGAGGGCGCTCAGGTGTTGCTGCGCCTCGTCGAACAGTACGACGTCTTGTTCGAACAGTTCCGCCCCGGCGTGCTCGATCGGCTGGGCGTCGGCCACAGCACGCTGCTCGAGCGCAACCCGCAGCTCGTCGTGTGTGCGTTGACGGGTTACGGTCAAACGGGTCCGCTGCAGAAGCGCGCCGGCCACGACCTGAACTACATGGCGCGCGCCGGCTTGCTCGGCTTGCAGGGTCCCAGCTCCGGTCCGCCCCAGATCCCCGCATTTCAACTGGCTGACGTCAGCGGCGGGCTGTGGTCGGTGATTGCCATTCTGGCAGCGCTGCGCGAGCGAGACCGCACGGGCCGCGGCGCGGTGCTGGATATCGCGATGCTCGAGTCGGTCATCCCGTTTGCCACGATCGGGCTGTCGAGGCTGTTCGGCGGCGAGCCCACTCCGGAGCGGGGTCGCGACAGCTTGAGCGGCGGCCTCGCCGTGTACGAAGCGTACGCCACCTCGGATGGTGAAGCCGTCACGTTCGGAGCTCTCGAACCCAAGTTCATGATGGCCTTCTGCCAAGGCGTGGGCTTCGACGCGGACATGAGCCTTCTTTACCCAGGGGCCCATCAGGAAGAGCTCAAGCGAAAGTTCAGCCAGATCTTCGCGAGCAAGACGCGCGCCGAGTGGCAAGCGTTCAACGAACGGCACGACTGCTGTATCGAACCGGTGCTGCGTCCCGAGGAACTCTATGGGGACGAACAGCTGGCGGCTCGCCGCGTGTTCGCCGAGTACGACACCGGCGAGGGCCGGGTGGGACAATTTCGTACTCCGGTGACGCCGCTGTATTGGCAGCCAGGGCCCGCACCCAAAGCCGGCGAGCACAGCCGGCAGATTCTCGACGAAGCGGGCTTCGAAGCGGAAGAGATCACGGCGCTCGAAACCGCCGGGGTCATCCGCTGAAGCGCGCGCGGAGCCTCAAAGCTTTTCGAGCTTTTCGAGCTCTTCGAGCAACTCTGGCTCGCTGATCAGATGCTTTTTGAGCAGCAACGAGAGTAGGGCAGAAACCAGAGTCTGCCATTCTGGCGTGGCTGCTGGCGCGGTTCGAGAAGAACGTTCGGCACGTCCCGCATCCCGCAAGGCGCGGAGCAGGTCCTCGACCCGAAGCTCGAGGTGTGACTCTGCCGAGGCGGGCGCTTCCGCGCGCTGCCGCGCCGGTACTTTGACCTGAGTTCCATCGAGCAGGGTCAATGTCACCAGGCGCCGCGTCGCAGCGCGCTTCGCCGGCAGAGTGATCTCGCGCGCCTCGATCTGCGGGCTATTATCGGGCGGCTCCGGCTTGGGCGCGGGTGCCTGCACCTCGGCCACCGGCGCGGCACTGGCCTGCGGCGCCGGCTCGGCGCGCGGTCGTTCAACAGCGAGAGGTTCGGCCGGCGGGGGCTCTCGGCGCGCTGGCGGGCGAGCGCGTGCGTTGCGCGCCTCGGCGACTTCCGCCAACGCCTGCGAGAGCGAGGGCGAATCGTTGCCCCCGCCGTAGTACACGCGGATCGCGGCCTGAATATCCGTCGGCGGCGCGATCATCGCACGGACAGGCAACTGGGAAGCCTGGCTGATTTCGCGCTGGGCGGCCTCGTCGCTCGGGTCGTCCATGGCCACATACAGCGTTTCGCCGAGCCCCCGCACGCGTCGCACGAAAATCGGCACCAGGCAGTACTTCTCGGCCAAGTCCTCCGGAACCAGGTTCAGTAGCTGGCGGGAGAAATCGATGTGATAGAGGGACACCCAGGGCACACTGAGCTGTTGGCTCAGGATCTGTGTGACCTGAGTCTCGGTCACCAGACCGGATTCCACGAGCAACGTCCCCAGCCGCCGGCCATCTTCCCGCTGCAGGGCCAGTACTTCGGCCAGCTGTTCGCGGGTGATGATCTGGGCGTCGACGAGCAGCTCTCCCAGCCTGACTCTCGCGCTTGCCATCTGCGTGAGAATCGTACCGCAGGGCACCCGGTACGGGCATCTTCTCGGGCAAAAGCGAGCTTGCCACGCCGCGCGCTGGCGCTTGGCCCCACTCTAAGGCCTTTTCCGGGGGCCGATGCTATTGGATACTGGTCTCTGGGGCATTCATGCCCCCGGCCGAAGATTGCGAGAGATGGTCACCTCCCAGCCCGCGGTTCGCGTGTGCCCCCAGTGCGGGTCCTCGTGCGCCGTCGAGCACCTCTACTGCCCGGCTTGCGGCTTTCCGGTCGCGACGGTGGGCCAGTCGTCGGACGACAAGTTCGTCGGCAAAACGCTGCCGGGCGGGTACCACATCCTCGACCTGATCAGCGTCGGAGGGATGGGACGCGTCTACCGGGCGGAGCAAAGTGTGCTCGGCCGCACGGTGGCCGTGAAAATCATCCATCCGCACTTGCTGAGCGACGAAAACTCGGGCGTGCGCTTCATGACCGAAGCGCGCGCCGCCAGTCAGCTCAATCATCCGAACTCCATCTCGGTTTTCGACTTCGGCCGAACCGAAGACGGCCAGCCCTACCTGGTCATGGAGTTTCTCCGAGGAAAGGACCTGGCGCGCGTCGCCTACGAAGAGGGGCCGCTGCCGTTCGCACGCATCGTCGACGTGCTGCGTCAGGTGCTGGCCGCTCTCGCCGAAGCGCACGAGCTCGGGATCGTGCATCGCGATCTGAAACCCGAGAACGTCGTGCTCGAACCGCTACGCCGTGGCGGTGACTTCGTGAAGGTGTTGGATTTCGGTCTCGCGAAGCTCAAAGCCGATGCGCACGCTCCGAGCGTCACGAGCCCCGGCATCGTCTGCGGCACCCCGGACTACATGGCTCCCGAACAGGGCCGCGGCGATCCGATCGATGGTCGCAGCGATTTGTATGCGGTCGGCGTGATTCTCTTCCAGCTCTTGACGGGTCGCCTGCCGTTCGAGGCGGAAAGTCCCACGCAAGTGGTGATGATGCACCTCTCGATTCCGGTACCGGACCCGCGGCAGGTCGCGCCCGAGCGCAACATTCCCGAACCGCTCGTGCAGACCGTGTTCCGGGCACTACAGAAAGACGCCACCAAGCGTTTTCAGGATGCCATCGAGTTTGCCGACGGACTCCGCGATGCTCTGCGGGCGTCGGAAGCGAGTCCCGCGTCGCAACGCGTCTCGCGTCCGCCGGTCTCGCTCGTGCCGGGCGCGACTATCCAGTGTGCCGCCTGCTCAATACTGGTGCCGATGGCGAAATTTTGCTGCGAATGCGGCGCGCGCCTGCCCATCAAGAGCGAGCTGCCCGCCGAAGACGCGGCACCCCAGCTCCCGCTACCGTTGGTCGGCCGCGACGAAGACCTGGCCTGGCTCGACGAGCGCCGGCGCCAGGTGAGCGACCGCGTGGTGGGCGCGCGGCTCGTGGGCGAGCCGGGAGCGGGCAAGACGCGCCTGCTGCGTGAGTTCGCGG
>DATHEN010000118.1:0-5087 GCA_035318565.1 Polyangiaceae bacterium | reverse complement strand
AGCGCGAAGGTCAGAAATAAAAGGCGTAGCGCGATCAGCCACGCCAACCGCAACGCAAGCGGTGCTCCCGCAGGTATTCCGAGACGAACCATGACTCGCGCTGAGGGTGTGACTACGTCGCGTCGTCCAGGGCGGATCAGTCGGCCTTGATGTTGCCGGCGAGCGAGAAGATCGGCAGGTACATGGCGATCAGCACCACGCCGACCATGCCGCCCACGCCGACCATCATGATCGGTTCGAGGGCGGCGGTGAGCGCCGCCACTGCGATGTCGGTCTCTTCCTCGTAGAAGTCCGCCACCTTGTTGAGCATCTGATCGAGCGCGCCGGTCTGTTCACCGACGGCGATCATTTGCACGACCATGTCGGGGAAGACCTGCGTCTCCAGCAGCGGCTCGGCCATGTTCTTGCCTTCGCTGATCTTCTGGCGCACATGCATGACCGCGGACTCGATCACCACGTTGCCCGCGGTTCGCGCGCAGATTTCCAGGGCGTCCAGAATCGGCACGCCGGATTGCAGCAGAGTACCCAGCGTGCGCGTGAAACGCGCCACGGCGATCTTGCGCATCACCGGACCGATGATGGGCATCTTCAGGGTCATGGCGTGGAAGAAGCGCTTACCGGCCGGCCTCTTGTACGTGTAAACGAGCGTGACCGCCGCACCGATGCCGCCCAACACCAAGAACGGCAGGTACGTCACGAAGCCGTGCGAGACAGAGACCACCATACGCGTCAGCTTGGGCAACGCTTCCGGGCCGCCGCCGAAGTCGGTGAACATGCCCTCGAACGCCGGGATCACGAACGTGAGGAGCACGGCCATGACGCCGCCGGCGATCACGACCACGATGCTCGGATAAACCAGCGCGCCGCGCACCTGACGCACGAGCTTCTGGCGTTTCTCGAGGTAAATCGACAAACGCTGCATGATCGTATCGAGAATGCCGCCGACCTCGCCGGCCCCGACCAAATTGACGAACAGATCGTCGAAGATTTTCGGGTGACGCCGCAGCGCATCGCTGAACGCGGCCCCCTGCTCGACGGAGTTCTTCACGTCGCGCAGCACGGCGGCGAAGTGCTTGTTGCTCTGCTGTCCGCTCAGGATCTCGAGGCATTGTACGAGCGGCAAGCCCGCGTCGATCATCGTGGCGAACAGACGCGTGAAGGTGACCAGGTCCTTCGTGCCGACGCCGGTGCCGAGCTGAAACTTGGCGATCGCGAGGCGCTTTTTGACTTTGACGGGATTGAGCTGTTGCTGGCGCAGGCGGGTGTTGACGGCATCGACGTCGTCCGCCTCCATGATGCCCTTGCGCAGCTCACCCGTACGCGCGCGCGCTTCCCAAGCAAACTCAGCCATTGCCAGCTTCTTTCACAGTTGCCTCAGCCTGCGAGCTTACCGCGCAGGGCGCGTTACGTGAAATCAAGGCCGGCTTACGCACCAGCAAAAGCCTTCGTTTGCAGGTGGTCGAGTCTATCAAAGGCATCGCTCCTACCCAACAAACGGCAAGCTGCCCGGTTTCGGTAGTACCTGGCCGCACATCGCGTCGGTTTTCGTGTGCGGCTCTGCGCGGAGGTACTACACGCTCCGCGGCTGGCTTCTGTTATTGAAGCCCTTCATGGTCGAGAGTTTGGCCGAGCTCGCCTCACGCTTCGTGGTCCGCGCGGGCGTGGCTCCCGCGGCCGCCGTCGCCATTGCCTTCAAGAAACGCGGCGTCTGGCAGCTGGAAAGCGGCGCCGCCGGGACGCGCTCCGTTTCCTCGAGCGAGCCTGTGACCGCGGACTCACCGTTCGATCTGGCCTCGATCACCAAGCCGTTCGTCGCTGCAGCGCTCGTGCGCTCGAGTCAGCACGGGCAGCTCGCGCTCGATCGGCCGTTGGGCGAGCTCCTGCCCAGCCTACGGGGAAGTCACGCCGCGGCGTGCTCCATCGAGCAGCTGCTTGCCCACCGCTCCGGACTTGCGGCTCACAGAGCCCTCTACGTTCCGCTGCTGGCCGGCGAAGCGTTCGATCGCAAACGCGCCCTCTGGGAGGCGGCGCAGGCGATCCGCCCGGAATGTCGCGCGCCGGCGTCATCCGGGGAGTTTCCGCCCGTGTACAGTGATCTCGGGTACATACTGGCGGGCGCAGCAGCCGAGCATGCGCTGGCCGCACCGCTCGAAGCCCTGCTGCGTGCGCAAGTCGGCGAGCCGCTAGGGCTGCGTGCTGGGCCCGCTCGCCAATGGCTGCAAGACGACCCGCAATTTCTCGAGCGGGTGGTGCCCACCGACATCGTAGCGTGGCGCGGCGGCGAACTCTCGGGCGTGGTGCACGATGACAACGCCTGGGCTCTATCGGGGCACGCGCTCTCCGGACACGCGGGCCTGTTCGGAACAGCCGCGTGCGTGGCCCGCTTCGGCAGCGCCATGCTGGACGCCCTCGCGGGCCGAGCGGGCAGCTGGCTCGATCGCGCGAGCGCCGAGTTTCTCTGCCGTCCCCGCGCCGGGGGCAGCCTGCGTGCCGGCTTCGACGGCAAGGCGGCGCTCGGATCGACGGCGGGCGATAGCGCAGGCCCGCGCACGTTTGGCCACTTGGGCTTCACGGGGACGAGCTTTTGGTGCGATCCCGATCGCGAGTGCGTGAGCGTCTTGCTCACCAACCGGGTTCGCCTCGGCGATAGCCGCGAGAAAATCCGGGACGCGCGGCCACGCGTGCACGATGCGCTTTTTTCTTGGGCGGACGCGAGGGCCTAGGTCCCGCTAGACCCCACGCGGCACCGATCACGGCGCTGTACCCGCGTACTTCTTCTGTTTCCCAAACCGTGTGTCGCTCCAGGCTGCGGGTCCGGCAGCCGGCTGTACGCGGCCCGCCAGCGCAAAGGGCCGGGGCAGGTGTTCGGAAGTTGTGGAAAGTGTTCGAAAAGGATGCGACAGTGGACAGGCCTTCGAGGGCCCGTTGGCTTACGCGCTGAAGCGCGGCAGGATTGTCTCGATAGCCGTGAGTAGCCCATGTGGAAGCTAGCGATCGAGGACGACCAGGGGAACCGCACGGTCGTCAATCTCGTCCGAGACGAGTACTCAATCGGCCGTGCAGAAGAAAACACCGTGCGCTTGACCGAGCGCAATATCTCGCGCCGTCACGCGAAGCTCTCGAAAAACGGCACGGGCTGGGTGCTTACGGACCTGAAAAGCTACAACGGCTGTTACCTGAACGGCGCGCGTATCCCGAACCTGCACAAGATCGCTCATGGTGATCTGCTGCAGTTCGGGGACTACCGGCTCGAGCTCATCGACGAAAGCGCGCGCATCGCGACCGGCACGCCCGCTGCTACGATTCCGGTATTACCCAAGAGCCAATCCCTGGTCGGTCAGCCTGACCGTCTCGTGATGTTGGTGGGGCCGGCACCCGGCGCAGAGTTCCCGTTGCTCGGATCGCGATTGGTGGTCGGACGCGGTGAGGAATGCGATTTGCCGCTCAATCACAGCTCGGTCAGCCGCGTGCACGCGGAAGTCCACGCGCTGGGGGACGGCCGCTACGAAATCATCGACCGAGACAGCGCCAACGGTGTGCGCATCAACGGCGTCGAGCTGAAGCGCAGCCTGATTGACGCGCGCGACAGCATCGAGCTCGGCGACGTGGTGCTGAAATTCATACCGGCCGGGGAGATTTATCGTCCCGGGGTAGATGACACACAGCAAATCTCCAGCTCGTCGAGCCGCACCGATCGGCCGAGCCCCGCGCCCGGCGTGGAGGCGGCTTCGAGCAGCAAGCGAGCGTCGTCGGGTTTGAAGATCGCAGCGGGGTTGGCCACGTTGGGCGCGCTGGTCGCGCTCGGCATGGTCACGTTGCGACACGTTCGGCCGGGAGCCGTCACTAGCGAACCGGCCGCCGCACCACCGGTGGATGGCGCGACGAAAGTGCTCGGCGAAGCCACGGCTATGCTCGATCGGGGCAACGTGGTCGAAGCGCACGCCAAGATCCAGGAAATCCCCGTCGACAGCAACGCTCGCCACTCGCCGGAGTTTCGTCGCATCGAAGCGGGCTGGGCCGACGCGATATTCGCGGAAATGGAGAGCGAAACCGATCCCGTGAAGAAACGCGGGCTGCTCGAGCAGATCGCCACGAGCAACAGCGTCGATTCCGTGCGCCGGAACCGCGCCGTCACTGAAATCGGCAGCCTCGACGCCGAGCACTTGGAGGTTTCCGACCTGCCCAACGCCGCCGCAACGCCGGAAGCCAGCAAGGACGCGCAAGCCGCCAAACCTGCGCAAGCGAAGAACGCTCAGCCCAAAGCGGCGAAGCCGCGGTCGCAGCCGGTCGAAGAAGAACCGGAACCAGAAAATCCCTATCGCGTGGAAAATTTGCCAGCGAGCAGCGCCGCCGCAGCGCTCAAACCGCCGACGGCCGAGGAGCTGGCCGTAAGCGGCGATCGCCAGAAGGTGGTCCGCGCCAAGGCGATCCTGGAGAACAAGGTCAACGCCGGCCGGGCTACCGAGCAGGAGATACGCATGCTCAAGGCGCTGTGCCGGCAGCTCGGCGACGCTTCGTGCAGTCAGTGAACCGTACGAAGCACTCGACCACTCTCTGGCTCCGATGACGAACGGCAGCGAGCCGGGTGACACTCTGCAAACGGGTGCGCGCGTGCACGGCCCCGAAGTGGACAACCCGCGCACGGCGCTGCTCTCGCGACCGGCGCTGGCCGCCGTTACGCTCGTGCTGCTCGCCGCAGCGACCGAGCTCGTCCCCGGCCTGTCGCGCTTCAGTCTGTTCACGCGTCACGGCAGCGCCCGCGCGGCACCGGTCGCGACCGCTACCCAGCTCGAGGTCGGTGAAGCGAAGCTCGAGACGGAAACACGAAGCGGAATCGAGCTACCCAGCGGCGAAGCAAACCGGAGCTCGGACGGGCGCCGGGGCCCGATCGCGCAAGCACCGCAAGCAGCGGATTCGCCGCCCATCGACGAAAAACCGCCGCCGGTTTTTCTGGAAGACGCGAGCGGCACGGCGCTCAAAGGTTTCTATCAGGCGCTGCTCGAGACTCGCCGCAAACAGCCCGGCGCTTTGACTCGGATCAGCCATTTCGGCGATTCGATCGTGGTCAGCGACTACGTTTCGAGCAC
>DATHEN010000117.1:0-2058 GCA_035318565.1 Polyangiaceae bacterium | reverse complement strand
GCGACAGCCGGCTTGTTGCGACGAGCCCGGGCCCAGGCATTCACGATGGTTGATCAAGATGTCGTTCCCGCCACCCGTCATGATCACGGCTTTGATGTCGCGATCGGCGTTGATGGCCTGGGTCAGCTGACTCGGGATCTGGCCGGTTGCCATGGAGGTTCCGGGAACCGCGTACATGCGGTAGGCATCCGAAGCACCGAGTGAGCCATCGGTACGGGCGCGCTGCTCCGTATAGCGATGCGGCATGGCCGCCGTGTCCCCGAGGTTCATATAGGAATCGCCCAGGACGATGATCTGGCTGCCCTTGGTGACGCACGGCGGGTTACCGAGCTGACCGCCCGCGCCGCCGGGGTTGCCGCCCGTGCCGGCGCTGCCGCCGGCGCCGCCCGCGCCCGGTGGTGGAGTGGGTCCGCAGGCCAGATTCCAAGCGATCGAGGTGATCGCTAGCAGCACGGTAGAGGTCTTTCGCATGAGCGGGCTCCTGGCTTGCGGGTTCGGGGCACGAGTGCGCCCGAGTGGTCGAAGGTACGACAATCAGTAGCCAGGTGCGAAATCACGGTCAATCACAACGCGACGTTCGAACTGAGCTGTCTTCTTGTGCTTCTACGCGGATTGCCGCGTGCGCAGAAAAGAGGGTTCGGAATGAACGCGTTCACGACCAGTTGATCCGATACGAGACCGAATCGCCGATTGGCGAAGTGGGCGGAACCTCGCGAACGTTGGCCATTTTCGAGAGCAGCAGACAAACGCCGTGCGCGATGCCGCGAAACGCATGGCGGCAGTACTCGATGCGCGCGCACGGCCAGGCGACGATTTCTACGCGCGCATCGTACTCACTGAGCTTGTACACGCCGAGCGCGCCTCCGGTGAATCCGCGCTCCCAGATGCGGCGCGATTGACCGAGCACGGTCCAGGGAGTGACGCCGACGCCGCGGGCAACGTTGAGCGCGACGCCGAGAAATGTGCCCTTCGACCTCGTAGAGGTGCGCCGGCCCAGATCCGCGACTCGGGTCGCTGGCAGCTCGAGATCGTTGCAAGCGCCGTAGTGCGCCAGGCCGGCGCTGATCGGCAGCCAGCAGGGGCTCGTCACTGAAAGGATCGCATCTCGATACTCACCGCTGAGCTTCTGCTGATACTCCTCGTACAAGCCTTCGTCGCGGAGCATCTTGATCGACGCCATGATCAGCGTGCTGCGCACGTGAGTCGCCGCTTGGATCAGCGGTGGCTCTGGGAGAGGCAGAAAGGCTTCTGCCTGCGGTTCGTCGGACACGCGCCGATATTACCCCGAACCGCTGTGCCGAGCCTCAGGCGACTCTACGGCAGGATCCAGCGGCGGCTCGGTACTCGTTGGGTGTGGCGCCAGTCCAGCGCTTGAAGGCCCGCCGGAAGCTGCGCGCGTCGCGGAAGCCCAATCTACCGGCGATTTGCTCGCAAGTGAGGCCGCTCGAGCTGATGTACTCGACGGCTTGGGCACGCCGGGCTTCCTCGAGCATTTCTTGGAAGGAGGCCCCGGCTCGTTGCAGGTTGCGCCGCAAAGCGCGCGCGCTCGTGCCGAGGTTGCGTGCGACGCTTTCCAGTGTGCAATTTTGCCCCGGTTCGGCGCGCAGCAAGCGTTTCACCTGGTCGCTCAAACTGTCGTTGATGGCGGCGCTGGATAACTGCGCTTCGCACTGGCGCTCCGCCCACGAAGCGGTGGCGCGATCGGCGCTGGCAATCGGGCGAGACAGCAGGGCAGATTCGAACACGATCACCGTCTCGTCGCAGTCGAACGTAAAGCGGCTCGGGACGATCTCACGGTAGCGCTGCGCGTAGTGCGGCGCCGGATAGTTCAAGCGAACTTCGCGCACGGCTGCGTAGGCCGTGGTGAGGCCGAACAGATGTCCGGTGACCCCTCCGACGGCAAACAGCAGAGCTTCGGTAGCAAATTCGCGGAACGGAGCGCGCGACAGAAGCTCCGCCGCTCTCAGCTCAGCCCGCTGTCCATGCTCTTCGATCCGGAGGTCCCATGCGGGTGCAACCGATCGATAGTACTTGATCCCGGCGTCGAACGCGGAGCGG
>DATHEN010000116.1:0-8952 GCA_035318565.1 Polyangiaceae bacterium | reverse complement strand
GAATGGTTACGGCTCCGCGGCCGTGAGCGTCCGGGGGACGCGCCTCGAGATAAACGACATGCGGCTTTTGAGCCTGAATCTCGCGCGAATCTTCGATTACCGCGATGCGCTCGCCCGTCGGCACGAACACCGTCAGCATGTTCAGCAGTGAAGTCTTTCCGCTGCCGGTACCGCCCGCGATCATGATGTTCAGCTTGGCCTTGACGAAACTCTCGAGCGCTTCCGCAGCGGCTTCGGTCAACATGCCGCGTTCGAGCATGCGAGCGAGAGTGAACGTCTGCTTCGAGAAGCGACGGATCGAGACATACGGACCATCGGGCGCCGCCGGTGGAATGATGGCGTGCACGCGCGAGCCGTCCGGCAGACGCGCCTCGAGGATCGGCTCGTACTCATCCAGATGCTTGCCGACGAACTGTGCAACGTTGCGCAAAGCGCGCATCACCGCCTCGGGTGACTGGAAGTCCGCGTTCGTGCGAGTCAGCCGGCCGTGACGCTCGACGTACACGTCACGCGGACCGTTGAGCATCACCTCGCTGACCGAGGGATCTTCCAGAAATTCGCGGATGGGTTCGAGAAAGCCGAGCAACGTTTCGGCGAAAACTTCGCGCGGAATCATCGCACCCTCTCGAGCAGCGAGACGCGCGCTTCTTCGACGTGCGGGCCAGCTGGATCGAGCCGCAAATACTCACGAAAGTGCGCATCTGCGAGGGCCCTGCTGCCGAGCTTGTCGCGCAACAGCACGGCCAGGGCGTAGTGTGCGCCCGCGTGGTCCGGCCGCTGCTCGATCACGCGCTCCAGCGTTTCACGCGCCGGCTCGATCTCTCCGAGCCCGACGTGCAATGCCGCCAGCACGAATCGCAGGCGATCCTCGCGAGGATGGCGGCGCAAATGATGCTCGATATAGGCAATCGCGGCGCGATAGCGCATATCTCGCACACACACCTCGACGAGCAGCGGGAGCACGTCTTGCTCGCGACCTCCGCGTTTCAGGGCGAGGTTGCCGTACTGCTCGGCGCGCGTGTAGTCCCCCGCAGACGCAAACGCGTGTGCCCGCTCGAGGAGCAACTCGGGCGCGCTCTCGCGCTGCAAAGTGTCCACGCGTTCTTCGAGCACCACTCCCGGCCGCTTCGCACAAGCCACTGCGCTCGACAAAACCAGTATACTCATCGCCCTCTTCGCCCAGCTCATCGACGCTTCTTTCCCGCGAACTTGAGCTCGATCTGCCGATCGAGATTCGAAAGCCAGCTCGCGTATTCGTGACGTTTGTTTTCCAGGAACGAGAGCAGAATGCGGATCTCCGTGCGTGCGTGTTCGTACTCTTTGGTGGCCAGAGCCCGCTCGAGTCGCACCTGGTGAACGTGAAAATCGTCCGAGACGCGTTTCTTCAAGCTCAGCGCGGCAGCGCGGGCTTGCGCTTCGCGTGCGGGTTCGGCCGCGTCGCGCAAGCAAGCAGCGGCGCGCTCGAACGCCTTGACCGCCCGCACGCCGACCTCTGCGTTGAACGGTGCTCGCTCGCGCGCCGCCTCCGCGCGCGCCAATTCCTGCTCGGCGAATGCGGCAGCGCGCGTCGGTTCCGGACACGAGACGGACACAGCCGTGTCCCACAGAGCAGGAGGGTTGACCTGCAGAGGGAGCGAGGACGTCCCTTTGTCCAAACCGAACAGCACGTAGAACCCGAGCGGAAATCCCACCAAGCCGAGCAGATGGATCGCCTTGGTGGACTTCTGCTTGCGCGGCTCGCTCGCGTCCAAATCGGCTTGGCTTCGCACGGATTGGATCTGAATCTCGGCGCTACCGACGCGCAGTACCGAGCCTTGCAGAAATCGCGCTTGCGAGAACGGCACGCCGTTGAGCAGCGCCGGCGGGCTCATCGAACGCGCCTCGAGAAAAACGTTCCCCTGGCGGTGCTGTACCTCGACGTGCTCCACGGCAGCGCCCGCGTTCGTCAGGCGGACCTCGCAATGAGCGCCGCTGCCGATCAGCGCCGTGTCCGCATCGATGACGAGCTCTTGCGAGGTTCCGTTCACGTGCAAGATCGAAAACTGCAGGGCATGAGTCGCGGTCAGCATGATCACCTCTGGCTGAAGCTGCTCTTGAGCTCGAGCACCATGGGCCCCACGATCAGCATCAAAATGGCTACGAACACGAGCACCATCGGGCCGATCATCTTCACGCTCGCCTTCGACGCAGCGACCTCGGCTTGCGAGGAGCGCCTTTGACGCGAAGACTCCGCCTGGATCTGCAGCACCTGGGCGAGTGGATTGCCGCGCTCCTCGGCTTGCACCACCGCGCTCACGAATTCCCGCACGGACTCGCTCGGCGCACGTTGGGCAAACTGCAGCAAGGCTTGCGCGCGTGTTTTGCCCATCTCGAGCTCGTGCAATATCCAGGTCAGCTCTTCCATGAGCGGGTCATTCGGATTGCTGCTCTTGTCGATCACGTGGCGCAGCGCGTTCGGAAAATCGAGACCCGCGGACAATCCCAACGTGAGCAAATCGATCACGTTGGGCAGGCCATTTTGGATGCGCTTACGCCGCGCTTGCTCGATCCCGCTCAGACGCACGTAGGGAAACAGAGCGCCTGCAACCGCTCCGAGAAAGAAGTACAGGCTGTCTCTGCCCGTCACCACCCGGTGCAGCGCTCCGAGCCCGGCGCCGGCGAGCAGCGAGACGAAGCTGAGCGCCACGAACTCCTCGGCGCTGAGGCCCCAGTGATCGCCGGCCACCGTTATCTGGCGATCGAGCCGGACGCGCACGGGTTCCGGTAGAACGACGCGAACCCGCGCACCCAGCCAGCGGAGTGCCGGCTCGAGCCACGCGAATACCGGACCGTTCCGGAGCGCTTGCACACGCTTCAAGCCTCGGATACCGAGCCGCGTTTTCGGGGCGCTCGGCACGCGCGCAAACGTGAAGGCCAACAGACCCGCGGCCAGGGCGGCGGTGAGCCAAGCCGCGCTGCGAAAGCCCAGTGTGGTCGGATTCATAGGTCCACCGAGAGGACGCTGCGCGCGAGAACCAACGCCAGAGTCCAGAGGGTTGCGGTGGCTCCGAGCACGATCCACCCAATCAGATTGTCGTTGAGCGGCTCGAAGTACGAAGGGCTCACCCACTCGAAGAGCACGACCACGAGCCCCGGAAAGGCCGCCAAAAGCGCGAGCTGCGCCTTTCCTTCGGCCGTCTTCGAGCGCACGACGCCTTCGAGGCGCGCCATCTCCCGCAGGGTCAGGGCCGTCGTTTCGAGGATTTGAATCAGATCACCTCCGACCTGGCGCCCGATCATCACGCTCGACAGGGTGGCGTCGAGCTGGGTGCTCTGAACGCGTCCGGCGAGATTGAGCAGGGCTTGCTCGACGGTGCTCCCCACGCGCATCTCCTTGAGCGCCAGCTCGAGCTCCTGATTGAGCGGCGCGGGCACGAGACGCTGCGCGTAAGCGAGCGCATTGCCGATGCTGGGCGTCGCGCGTAAAGCATTGGCGAGCGTGAGCGTGAACGCGTCCAGCGTGCTCTCGATCGCGCGAACTCGACGCCTGCGCTCGAACTCGAGGTAGAGCGCAGGCCCGAACGGCACGGCCAGTAGCGCTGCCGCGAGGCAGCGGTTCTTGAACCAGACCACGACGATCGTCAAAACGACGAGCACTGCAGCTTGGCCGAGCGCGATCGACTTGCCCGATCGATTCATGAACAAGTTGCGCAGCTTGCGATCGAGGTACGCCACGTACAGCGCAGAGCCGCGATACGGCAGAGACTCCGGATCTCGTGCAATCGCGAACACGGCCACGAAGAGCCCGAGCAAGAGCAGGATCCCACCTGCCCATTGCAACGTGGAGAGCGGCGCCATCACAGGTACGGCTCCCCGGGCGCCACCAGCCCGCGCACGATGAACTGGTCGAGAAAACTCGGCAGATGACCGGTCATCGCGAATTCTCCCAAGACCTCTCCCTCGGGCCCGGTTCCGCTGCGCTCGAACTGAAAGATCGATCGAGTCTGGAACTCTCCATTGCGATCGAGCCCGCAAATTTCAGTGATTTCATTCACCTTTCGCGTACCGTCCGAAAAGCGCGTCTGCTGCGCCACGAGGTGCACGCTGGCGGCGATCTGCTCTCGGATGGCGCGGGCCGGAAGCTCGAGCCCGGCCATCAAGGAGAGTGTTTCCAGTCGAGACAGGGCCTCGGTCGGCGAGTTGGCGTGGGTCGTCGTGAGTGACCCTTCATGCCCGGTGTTCATGGCCTGGAGCATGTCTAGCGTTTCGCCCCCACGACATTCGCCGACGACGATCCGGTCCGGCCGCATGCGCAGCGCGTTCTTGACCAGATCACGGATTGTGTATTCGCCCTTGCCCTCCATGTTGGAAGGTCGCGTTTCGAGCGAAACCACGTGGGGCTGCAGCAGCTGCAGCTCGGCTGAATCCTCGATGGTGATGATGCGCTCGTGCGCGGGAATCGCCGCCGAAAGAACGTTGAGAAGTGTCGTCTTGCCGCTGCCCGTGCCACCCGAGATCACGATGTTCTTCTTGGCGACGACACAGCGAGTCAGAAACCGTCCCATGGCTGGGCTGATCGCCGAGAGCTGCTGCAACTTGCCCAGCGTGAGAGGCACCTTGGCAAACTTCCGAATGGTGATGCACGAGCCCTTGATGGCCAGCGGCTTGATGATGGCGTTCACGCGCGATCCGTCCGAAAGTCGCGCGTCGACCAGCGGGGACGATTCATCGATGCGCCTTCCGAGCGGGGTCACGATACGCTCGATCACGGCGCGCACGCGGTCGTCGTCCGTGAAGCACGCGGCGCTGCGCTCGAGCCTGCCGTGCTTTTCCACGTAAATAGTGCTCGCGTCCACCACCAGGATCTCGGTCACCGCGGGATCATCGAGCAGCGCCTCGAGCGGTCCTAGCCCGAGGGCCTCGTCCGCCATTTCGCCGATCAAGCGTGCCTGATCGAGATCGGGCGGCAGGCGCGGCTCGAGCTCTTTGACGATGCGACGCAACGCGCTGAGCACGCGCGGTCGAAACGACGGATCGTCGAGGCGCTTGGCCTCCGTGGTGGCGAGATCGAGATGCTCGAGCAGCCGCTTGTGGATCTCGCGCCGCAGCGCTGCGTCGGCTGCGGGACGATTCTGCTCGGCCGCCGCCACTGCCTGCAGCGCCGAAAAGTCCTGCCGCCGTTCGGGAAATTCGAGGAGCGTGGCGTTCGGTCGCGGGTCGACCGCCGGCGGCTCGCTGACCTCGTTCTCGACCACGGGTCGAATGTGGAGCGTGTAAGTTCCAACGAGGATCGGCGTTCCCCAGGGCACCTCCGCCGCGCACTGCCGGAGCAACGTCTCCCCGGCCAGCGTGCCATTGCTCGAGACGTCCTCGACACGGAGCATCGTGCCGGCCGGCTGCACGACAGCGTGTCGCCGCGAGACGTGTTCGCCATAGAGCCAGACAGCACACTCCGGACTTCTGCCGATGGACAGGGCGTCAATCAGGGCGTGCTGCTGGACGCTGCGCTCACCCGTGCACTCGGCCACCTCGACTTCGACTCTCATCGTGTCCTCACTCGTGCTGAAGAACGCGGACTTGCTGGGCGTTTCGAGGCGCGCGCCGGGTCTTTCTCCCAGGTGTTCACCTCGTCCATGTCGCCGCTGAACTCGGAATATCCCTCGAGCGCCTCTTGGAGCAGCTCTGCTGCACCCTTTGGGATCGAATCGATCACGCTGGGCACTACGTAGATGGCGCCTTCGACCTCTTGATTATCGTCCGCATGGCTGCCAAATAAGACGCCCAGAACCGGGATCTCGCTGAGCAAGGGCAAACCGCCCACCGAGTGCCGCTGCGAGCGCGAGCGAATGCCGGAAAGCACGATCGACTGACCGAGCTTCAGGGAAACCACGGTATCGAGCTTGGATACGTTTCTGCCGGGCAGGTTCGTGCCCGCTGCCACGGGTGGCGTGAGATCCGCCACCTCTGCCGTGACCTTCACTTCGAGCTCGCGCGTCTCCGGATTGAAGCGCGGGAGCACCTTCACTTGCGTCCCGAACTCGATCTTCTGCAGGTTCGAGTTGAAGCCCGTCGAAACGACGTAATTCTGCTCACCACCGCTCGAGAAATTCGCTTCGGTGTCATTGGTGGTGATGACGGTGGAGTGCTTGAGCACCTTGGCCCAGCCGTTGAACGCCGCAATGTCGAGCCCAGGCAGCGGTTGATCGACCACGGACGCTTGCGCGGAGCTGGTCGCTCCCGCGAGGAAGTCGTAACTCAGCGACGCAGTGGCGATCTGGCCGCCGCCGATCTGCGCGGGCCAGTTGACGCCGAATTGATAGTTTTTGAAGCTGTCGTACTGCACGAACAAAAAATCCACGCGAATGTTCGGCTTGCTGCCCGGCTCTGCACCGCCCACCACGACCAGCGACTCGACTTGACCGGGAAACAGCCCGGCGATCTGCGTGATGCGTTTGAGCTCGGCCTCGGTGCTCACGGCACCTTCGATGAAAAAGCGATCGCCGATGCGACGCAGGCGAACGCCGCGTTTGCCTTCGAGCAGCTGCAAGAGCTCGCGTTCCACACTCTGGAGCGAGCGCGCGAACACGTTGACCGTGTAGCTGACTTCTTTGCCGTCTTTCTTGATGAGCAGCAACGTGGTGACGCCTGCCGTCTGACCCACGATGATGAACTGCGAGCCGTCCGGCGCCAGCCGCACCTCGCATACGCCGCGTACTCCTTCCGAGTAACTTTTCACGTCTCCAGCCGGAATCGTCTTCTGCTGTCCCACCGAGAGACTGAGCTCCGCGGAGACACTCGTGGCAGGGGCGTCCGTGTCGCCGGAGCGCTCCGGCTTCTGCGCGGTGGCGCTGCCGGCAGCGAGCGCGATCGCCAGCCCCACGCATCCGAAACGCTCCCACGCGCGGGTCATTGCACGGCCATGCCCTTCTCGATCTTCAGCGGACCTTCGGGTGCGGCAGGTCGTACCGGTGCTCCGACTCGAGTGCGGACCTGCTCGTCGAGCAGCGCCGTGGCTTTCAGGTCTGGGACGTCGGCTTGAACGCCGGGGTCCTCCGGATTTCTGAGCGCAACCGAAAGCTTGCCGCGACGCACCGCCAGGGCCAGCAGCTGCGCTTCCTGCAAGCCCAAGCTCAGGGTCAACGCCTGGTCCTCCTGCCGGGAGATCGACCGGCCACGCCGGCCGCTCGTTGCGTCGCCCAGCGCGGGCTGGCTGGGCTCCGTTTCATCTCCCACGGCGAGCACCAGCACGCGCTGCAAAAGCACCACGCTCGTTTCCGCTTCGCCTTCCTGCTCCGGCCGCAGGGAGGCCACCACGTCCACGTAGTCGCCCGGGCGTATCAGGCGCGTTCCGGGGTTGTCCTCCAAACCCGCCGCCGTCACCGTCACCGCGCGTTTACCGGCTTGTACGAGCGTGCTCAAATCGCGGTCTTCGGTGGTGATGGCCAGATCGGTCCACAGCAGCGTTTGTTGTGGATACAGAGCAACCGAAGTCTTGATGCCCAGAACCTTGACGCGCTCGACGGCCTTGACCGCGCGATCCTCCACGTAGGCGACGGGCACACGCCGAACCGTCAATAGCTCTTCGGTGAGCACGGTTCCCCGTTCGATCGGTTTCAAGGTCACCAGCAGCTCCACCAGCTCGCCGCCCGACACTTCACGTTCGAAGCGGCGCATGTAGATGCCCAGCAGCACCGCTGCAGTCAGCGTGAACGTCAACGCTACGAATAGCGCGCGTCGATTCATGGCCTCACCGTCGCCTTTGCGCTGATGTGTCCGGCCGAACCCATTTCGACCAGTGACACACCGGTTTTTCCGTCCGGAGTAGGGCTCGTGATCACGAGCACGGTCGCGTCGTGTTTGATGAAAACGCGCGCGTGTTCGTTGAGATTCACGCCCGCACGCTCGTCCATCAGCGGATGCGCGGCGTAACCACGCCGAACCATCTGCTCCGCGTAGAACGCCAGGATGCGCGGCTTTTCTTGCGGCGTGTCGTACATGTGGAGCGCGTACGGCTGCTCGGTAACCTCGGCGCTCAACACACGCACGGACTCCGGCGGGCGCGGCGCATCGAACGGATCGCGCCCGGGCACGTCGCCCTGCTCCGGAAACATCGCAGAGATGTCGAACTTGCCCTGCGTCCACATCGTGAGCACGTGCGTGGTGTTCGACTCCGCGCTGCGGCGCGCCGTCACGTAGCGCATGTCGCCGAGCCGCGAGACATCGAAGGTCGTCGCGAAGGCGCTCAGACGGTTCAACAAGCTCCGTATTCCGTCGTCGCCCTGCCGGCGCGCCAGACACGCAATCTGGCCGAGGCGCCCATCGCCGTTCTCACCACGCGCCATCAGCCAGCGCGACGGATCCCGGAAATCTTTGGGCAGATGCGCCAGCGCGTGCGCCGGGAGCTCGGCGAGGGTATCGCCCAGCGCAGCTGCATTGGGCCGACAGTGCCGATCGAAACGATCCAGCACTTCCTTGACGCTGAGGGGTGTGCTCTTCGACGCCAAGAACATGCGCTGGCCGTTGATGGACATCTGCTGGGGCGGACCCACCACCAGCGGCCCAACTTGCTCGAGCAGTTGCAGCCCGGCGTTCTCGGCTTTCTGTTCCACGGCGGCCGTGGCGCGCCGTAGCGAGTAGACGCTCAGCAGCGCGTTGATGCAAAACAGATAAGCGAACACCCGCATGGCGCCGCGTAAACGAGGGCCGGGTTGCAGGCGTTGGATGAGCTTCCAGAACATGGCGTTGTCTCGTCAGAAGATTTTTGGAACGATGCTTTTGAAGCCGTATCGGAGAATGCTCAGCAGGTCCGAGCGGGTCGCGGTGGCGACTTCGTTGCACGCCACTTCGGTGGTCGTGTCGACGTCGAACGTCGTCGCGCCGATCGCTCCGGGTAGAAACCGCGCACGCTCGCTGCCGAGCCGCCCCGGTGCCGCCACGCTGCCCGAGGCGGTCACGGTCATGTGCTGAACGGCA
>DATHEN010000115.1:0-13921 GCA_035318565.1 Polyangiaceae bacterium | reverse complement strand
GGGGCGGGACGCTACCTCGGGCTCTGGAATGAACCGCTGCACGGTGAGCTCACGGCCCATGTGTTGGACGCGAAAGGCGCCATCTTGGAAAACCAAGTCGTGCTGCGCGATGTCGCTGCTCCGCTCGAGGGCTGGCCGTACGTCACGTGGAATGGATGCTCCTACCTTGCTGCATGGCGAGAGGTCATCCCCGATCGTCTCGGTGTCATCGACTTCAACGGTGAGTTCGTGGGACCGGATGCGCAGTACAGCATGAATGGCACACTCGTGGCGCCGCTCGGCTCAGCTCCCCAAAACTCCCCGCTCGTGTTCAATCGACAGCGCTGGGAGTACGCACGATATGGACGCATGCTGACAGTTTCATCGGCATCCGGCTCGCTGCTGGTCTGGACCCAGCACATACAGGGTTCGCCCATCTACGCTCAGCGCGTCGCACGGAACGGGGAGATTTTGGACGCAAATCCCGTCCAGCTCACGACAGCAAACGTGACGGAGTTCGCTGCGGCCTCCCTTGGCACGGACTATTTGATCCCGTATGGCGATTTTTCAGCAGAGTCCGCGTTCGACGTGAGCGCGCTGCTCGTGCGCGCCGGAGGAGACGTGACACCGCTGACGATCACGAAGAGCATGGGGTCACAATTGCGACCGGCCATCGCGTCGAACGCAAGCGGTTACTTCGCGGTCTGGTACGACCTGCGCGCCGGCAGCGAAATCTGGGGCGTGCCGCTGAACGAAGCCGGAAGCCCTGCAGGTCCGGAAGTGCGAATCGGCGCCGCGGCCAGCTTCTGGCACGAGCCGCGCATCGCATCGGATGGCGACGGCTATCTCGTCGCGTGGACGAATCCAGCGGAGCAGGCAGTTCTGGTGAAAATCGATGCTCGTGGCAATACGAGCAATACACCCGTCGCGCTTTCAGAGAACGATCAGGTGAATACCGTGTTGTTCGATGGCAGCGTGTTCATCGTGCGCGGACAGCAGACGCGCCTCGTCTCGCGCGCCGGCGCGCTCCTGCCCAACCCACCAGCGATCGAGCAGCTCAGCGAGCTGTATCCGCTCGCTAGCGACGGGCGCGGGCACACGCTCTTCGGCACAGTCCGACAAGATACCGCCACTGGCAAAATCGCACGCCGCATCTGGGCACGCATGCTGACGGCGCCCCATGCATCCTCTCCCGCAGTGTGTGGCGACTCTCCGTGAGATAAGGCGGCACTGCGGCGTTCGCGTCCGTGTACGGCGGGCATGGTTGGTGGATTGGGCCCAGTGAGCGCTGGGTTTGCGCGCTTGCTAGCGGCTCTACTCGGCCATCATTGTTGGACGACAACAACGATGACACTGGCTACACCTTTCGTGCGTTGTTTGCCGGAGTAGAGTCGGCGTTGACGTTTCATTGACGTACTCGAGCGCATCGGTTTCGAATCCCCGCGGCTACGCTGATTCACGGACAATGCCGATAGGCAACTCGAGAGTGGAGAACCCGATTATCGACCGTTCGCTCATGCAGTCTTAGTAGTCTTGCGGCACGCGACGACGCTGGGGATGGCCCAAATTGGGACGCGAAACTTTCTCTGCTTCGCCCGCACCTGAAGCTCGAACCGCGCTAGGCTCCGCGCTCGCGCTGCAGAGGAGGTGTGGTCATGGGGTCAAAACGATTTCTTCTTCGGATCGTCGTGTTCGCGACGCTTCTGTTTGGTCTGAGTTTTTCGGTCAGCGGCTGCTCCGGCGGACGAGCGGACGAGGGCGAGGCTTCCGCCTCTCAAAGCGCAAGCGCCACGGCAGAGCCCACGCTCACATCGCTCACGCTGTCTTCGACGATCATCGCTGGCGGCACTACCGGGACCGGCACCGTAACGCTGTCCGGTGCTGCGCCTGCGGGAGGCGCCAGCGTCGCGCTGTCCAGCTCCAATACGACGCTTGCCACCGTGCCGGCGAGCGTCGTCGTGCCCGCGGGCGCGACGACCGCGACATTCGTGATCACCACGCCGACCGACGTGACGGCCGCGGGGCTGGCCATTTCCGCGTCTTTCGGCGGAGTCACTCAGTCTGCGTGGCTGATCGTCGTCGAACCGCCGCCAAGTGGCCGACAACTCGCATCTGTGACGCTCGCTTCCGACCTCGTCGTTGGCGGCACTACCGTGCAGGGCACGGTTACGTTGGCATCGGCGGACGGCGCTGCGACCGAGGTCAGGCTTTTTAGCTACAATCCGTCGGTAGCCACCGTACCGGCATCGGTCACGGTGCCAGCCGGAACGGCGAGCGCAGGCTTCACCGTAAGTACGAGCCCGACCACGAGCGCGGACTTCGCAGTTCTCGAGGCCTCGGCCGGTGGCATTACGCGTTCGTTGAGCCTCACCACCGTCGCGCCGCCCACCGGGCCCAGGCTCGTGTCACTCGTATTCTTCCCGAACAGCGTGGGGGGTGGTGGTCCGGTAACCGGTAGGGCCACGTTCAGCGGCCCGGCTACCGACGGTGCGATCGTGCAGCTTACGAGTGGAAACCCGAGCGTGGTCCAGGTCCCGTCGTCCGTAGTCGTGAGGAAGGACACGTCGAGCGTGGACTTCCCCGTGACCACGAGCACCGTCAGCGCCAATCTCAGCGTCAGCATCAATGCGACGGCGTGCTGCGGCGGCCTCGGCGCAACCGCTGGAGCATTGACGGTCACGACAGCCGCGCCACCGCCCGCGGACCTCGTGCGCATCGAACGTGCCGAATTCAAGCGGGGCGGCCGTGGCGGGACGCTCACGGTGCGAGCGACGAGCACGAGCGTGACTGCGATCCTGACGGTATTTCGCAACCAGTCCACTGAGCCCACGTTCACGCTCACCAACCTGGGTGGCGGACGCTACCAAGGCTCGTTCAGCTTCTCGGGGACCAAACCGCAAACGGTCACTGTGACGAGCAATCTAGGCGGATCGGCCACAGCGAACGTCAAATAGCGTTCGCTTGCGACTGGCTACTGCACAGTGACAGAGACAGCCGATATGCCATCGGTGTAGAGGGTGTCTCGTTGTCATCTACGACGCGTGCGTTCTATAACCCGCACCGCTCGAGCATCTTCGCGCGTTCGTGCCTTCGGGCAGAAGGTGTCTCGAGTGTTTCTCTGTGCCCTCGCCGTTCGCAGCAACGCTTCGATGCCGTCACCGACCTCGCCGCAGACGCTTCGCATTTGGTTTTGTTAGTTGAGACATGAACTAACAAAACCAAACGAGAAGCGCTGCCCGGCTCACTGAGCGGCAGCCGCCGTGAACGCATACGACTGCTCGAGCTGCCCGCGCCCTCGCCAGCTCTGCGTTTCGGATGCGCGACTTGACGCTGCGTGGCGAGTACGTGAAGGAGAAGCGTATGCGTCAGAAGCGGCTGTCCGGCACGCCTTGCCGCCGGACGGTTTTGGCTCTGGCGGCTGCATTCGGCGCCTATTGTAGGGTGGCACCGGCCTGGGCACAGCTGCCGGACCTCGCCGACCTGAGCGCCCAGTACATGCCCAGCGCTCCGCTCGATGAGCCGAAACCGCTCGCGGCTCAGGTGTCTTCCTACGACGCCAGCTTCAACGTTCCGCTCCAGCCAGGAGCGCGCTGGTTCTTGATACCTGGCCTCGCTTACCATCTGGAATCCATCTCATTTTCGCACATCCCTGCCGGTTTCGCGGAGCTCCGTTCGTTTCATTCCCTGGAGCTTCCCCTGCTGTACGTGCAGCTGCTTCCGAAAGACTGGTCGCTCTCGTTCCGGATTGCGCCCGGGTTGGCGGGTGACTTCCACGACATCGACAGCGGCTCGTTGCGTGTCAGTGCGCTCGGACTTGCGACGCACACGTTCTCGGAGCAACTGCTGCTCGGCGGCGGAGCCATCGTAGACTTCAGCTTCGGCACGCTGCTGCCGCTACCGGCGGCGTATCTGGAATGGAAGCCGTTCGAGCATTTCCAGCTCGAAACCTTCCTGCCCGCCTTCGTCAGCGTCAAGTACACGCTGTGGGAGCGGCTGGAGCTCGGTGCGCGGGTTCAAGTAGCGGGGAACTCCTACGCCGTGCGAGACGAACGCATCCGTACTGTTTGGCCCTGCAGGGCGGAGCGCAACGACGACCCGAGCACTGCGTTCGACGAGACGCGCGCTGATTCGAGTCAGTGCATGGATCATATTGCGTACTCGGTTGGAACAGTGGCTCCATTCGTTGCGCTGCGCGTCGTGGAGTCGCTGTGGTGGAACGTGCAAGCCGGCCACAGTATTTTTCGACGCTTCGAGCAACGGAATCCGGACGACGATCGTATCCGTGGCGGGCTCGACAACCTGCCTAACACATTCTTCGTGCGCAGCGGCCTCAGCTGGCGCTTGCCCCGAGGCTGAAGATTTGACCGATTCTCGTTTGCAGTTCACTCGGACGGTCGCGGTGGCGCGTGCGACGCCGGCGCATGCCGATAGCGAGGAGCATCGCGCTTTTTTCCAAGCACGACTGGGAACGCTGGGTCTGTGTGTGTTCGTGCTGGCGGGGGGGACCTGGCTGGCGCCACTTGCTCTGAGTCCCTTGGTGCCGGCGCTGTCAGCGCAAGGTGCGAGCGCTCCGCTGGCGGTCGGTGACCTGTTTCATCTGAGTGGGGCGCTGCTGAGCGGCGCGCTGTATCTGGCCACTCGCTCCACGAAGCTCAACTTCAAAGCGCTATCGCGGATCGACGTGGGAGTGTCGCTGATCAGCGTCGCCTTGCTCACCGCTGCGGCCGTCATCCAGTCGGACGCCAACGCGGCGCCTTTCATGGCCATGCTCGCGTTCACCGCCCTATCGCTGGCTCGCGCGATCATCGTTCCCAGTACGGCGCCGCGCACCCTGTTGATCGGCCTCGTGGTGGGAAGCTCCGTGGTGGCGCTCACCATTGCGGGGGCGAGCTGGAACGCTGCCGGAGTCTCGCGGATCGTTTCGGCGATTTGCTGGGTGGCCGTTGCCGTGGTGCTGAGCACCCTGGCCTCGCGCATCATTTTCGGTTTGCGGCAGCAAGTGCAGCAGGCACGCGTGCTCGGTCAGTACACCCTCCACGAGCGGATCGGCGCGGGCGGCATGGGCGAGGTCTGGCGCGCCAGCCACGCGCTGCTCCGCCGCCCGACAGCGGTGAAGCTAATTCCGCCGGAGCGCGCCGATCAGCAATTGCTTCAGCGCTTCGAGCAAGAAGTGCAGCTCGCCGCCCGGCTCACACATCCCAGCGCCGTAACCGTCTATGACTACGGCCGCACTCTGGACGGCATCTTCTACTATGCAATGGAGCTGGTCCGCGGGCTCGATCTGGAACGCTTGGTTCGCGCGCACGGCGCCTTGCCGCCCTCGCGCGTCATTCACGTGCTCGAGCAAGTGTGCGGCGCGCTTGCCGAGGCGCATGATCTTGGAATGGTTCATCGTGACGTGAAGCCCGCCAACATTCTGCTTTCGCCACGCGCTGGTGAGCATGAAATCGCGCAAATTGCAGACTTTGGCCTGGTCAAGGACATACGCGCCAGCGAGCAGTCGGCGACCGTCACGGCCGAACATGCGGTAGTCGGCACGCCGCTCTACATGTCGCCGGAGGCATTGCGTGCTCCAGAGTCCGTGACCGCACACAGCGATTTGTATTCGCTGGCAGCGGTTGCGTGGTTTCTCCTGGTCGGACGCCCTCCCTTCGTCGGCGAGTCCGTCATCGACGTGTGCAGCCAGCACTTGCACGTGTCACCGGCCGCTCCATCTCATGTACTTGGGAAGCCTCTGCCGGCCGCTCTCGAAAACCTGGTGCTGCGCTGTCTCTCCAAAGATCCAGAACAACGCCCGGGCAGCGCCCGTGAGCTCCGGCAAGAGCTCGCCGCCTGCCGCGCTGAAGAAACCTGGTCGATTGAAGACGCCGAAAACTGGTGGCGTTCGAGGTCCTCGTGAAGCTGCGGAAGCCTTTTAGCCACGTCATTTTCGACCTGGACGGCGTGCTGCTCGACACCGAGCCGCTCTACACCGAGGCCACGCAAAGAATCGTGGAGCCTTACGGCAAGGTGTTCGAATGGTCCATCAAGGGCGAAATGATGGGGCGGAGCTCGCTCGAGAGTGCGCGCTACTTGATCTCGGCCCTCGGTTTGCCGATTTCCGCCGAAGAGTTTCTGGCACTGCGTAAGCCGCTCTTGGAGGAGTCGTTCCGCGCAGCAGACGAGATTCGCGGCGCTCAGGCGTTCGTGCGGGCACTGCACGCCCACCGCATTCCGATGGCGCTGGCGACGAGCAGCGAACGCAGCCTGTGCGCGCTCAAAATCGAGCGGCACGGTTGGTTCTCGCTGTTTCAGACGATCGTGTGCGGGGACGATCCGAACGTCGAGCGGCTCAAGCCGGCGCCGGACATCTTCCTGGTTGCTGCGCGCGCGCTCGGCGCCGCACCCGAGCAGTGCCTCGTTTTCGAAGATTCGCTGGCGGGTGTAGAGGCAGCGCGCGCCGCGAACATGCAGGTGATCGCGTTGCCCGATCCGCACATGGACCGCTCTCGATTCGAAAACGCCGACCTCGTCGTCGACAGCTATGACGAGCTACCGCTCCAAGATCTCGGGCTCTGCCAAACTAACGGTTGACGTCCGTGTCTCGGTGCGACCACTAGCCCGGAAAAGCCTCGAAAGTGCGCTTCGCGCAGCCGCTGCGCGCTGGAGGGTTTATGAAGTCTTTGGCAGCCAGTTCGCGTCGAGTTCGGGCAGCCTTCACCGTGACCACACCGACACCGGATGAGGCGAGACGCTCGTGCTTGATTCTAGCGGAATCTGCCCCGCCTCATCGTGGATCGACGCATGGCAACAGTCCTAGCGGCTTAGTAGCAGGCGTCGCTGCCGGTACCGTTCCACGCGTTGAACGCGTTGATCTCAGGCTGTGGTAGCCCCCCAGGAGGCATCGGGTTGGTCAGAAGAGTGGCGACACGAGCTTTCATCATCTGCCACGTCAACTGGGGCGGACTACCACGCAGCGGCTGCGTGTCCGCGAAGGTCAACAGAGACATCGGCGCGGCTCCGCCAGGGTGATGGCAACCCGCGCACACGGTCTGCACGATGCTCTTCACCGCACAGTAGGCGTTGGTAGCGGCGCCTGCACCACTGCCGGGCAACTGAGTGTTCGATTCGCAGTTGGCAACCGACGTTTCAACCGGCGATTGATCCGAAAAAAGCGTATCGGTACCGCCTTCGCATTGGATGATATCCGCAGTGTCATTGACCGCCCAGATGTCGTCATTGCCGGGGCCACCGCGGAAGACATTGTGTCCCGCTCCATCTACCAGTGTGTCATTCCCGCTGGTCGACACGAAGAACAAGTAATCATCCCCCACGAGATAGTCGAGCCCAGCTTCACCCGTTAAATAGTCGTTTCCGATGCTGCCCTCCAAGAAGTCGTCACCGGCGCCGCCGAACAGGTCATCGTCCCCCTCATTGCCGATAAGCTTGTCGTAGCCACCGCGACCATAGAGTTCATCATTCCCCTGTCCACCACCCAGAAGGTTTTGTTGATCGTTACCATAAAGGAAATCCGCAAAGTTCGAACCATAGACTCCCTGGATATCCAAGAGCGTATCCGTGCCCGCATTTATGGTGTTCTGCCCGGTTCCAGAAATCGCCAAATCGACAGTGACCGCGCCGGGAGCAGATGCGTAACTCGCCACATCTTGGAAGTATCCGCTGGCTCCTCCGCCATGGATCGTGTCGTCGTCACCCTCACCGAGAAGGATATCTGGCCCCGCTCCTCCGTTCAGATAGTCGACCCCCGGTCCACCCCAGATCTGATCGAAATCGTTTCCGCCCATGAGCAAGTCGCCGCTACCCGCACCGTAGAGTTTGTCGTCCCCGGCATCCCCGTTGATGATATCAGCGCCGGCGCCACCGACAATCGTATCGTTGTTGTCCCCGCCTGCCACGTTCATGGGCGTGGACGTCGTGTTCCAGAACGCATCGTGCAAATTACCCAACTGCGCCACGATTTGCACAATGGTTCCCGTGCAAGTCACGGTGTTCGCGTTCACGGAGCTGCAACCGCTCCCGAACGGAGGAGTGATCGTCGCGCCGGTATCGTTGATGGTGTACGTGGAGCCCGAGAGCGTGACAACCACCGAGTTCGTCTCGTTGGCGCCGGCTGTGTAAGTGAGCACCCCTCCCGAGACGCTGGCCGATGAAGCCAAGGCAGAGGTGGCAGTCAAAAAGACTGCGGCGGACCCGATGATCGAGTGAACGATTTTCATGTGAATTCCCTTCCCCCATACGACAGAGAACTCTCGTCACAGGCGACCGAGCCGTCTGCCACCAAGGAATGTGGTCGCAAACCTCGGAGAGTCACTCCCAGGTTGCAGCTGTCAACACCGGACGACTCCAGCGTCGTTCGGCCGCACGTGTCTGATTTACTATTGAACGGAACGTCCGAGCTGTCCGCGCCAGGACTTACCGACTTAACCCCGTGAAGGAACCCTAACACACCTCGAATGCCGTCGTCGCACTGGCACCGTTAGGATTTCGAGCGCCTGCGTTAGTATTTTCGGGGCCCGCGAAAGCGCAAGTCGATCGACGATCGCGCGACGGCTAGTGAGTCAGCGCTTACCAGTGCGGCAACGTGAATATCGGAGTGAGGATCGGCTGGTTTGACGCCGTGATCTCGACCTAGCGCCTCTCAGACGTCCGGCTTCTCGAGCACCTCGCGCACACGCTCGGCGAGGGCCGTGGGTGTGTACGGCTTTTGGATGAAATTCAAGCCTTCGGCGAGGACGCCGTGTTCGACGATTGAATTCTCCATGTAGCCGGAGCTGAAGAGCACACGGATTCCGGGGCGCAGGGCGGCGAGCTTCGCGGCGAGCTCGCTGCCGCCCATCTTCGGCATCACCACGTCCGTGATGAGCAGATGAATCGGCTCATTGGTGGCTTTCACCAGCTCGAGCGCCTCCACGCCGTTGGTGGCGGTGAGCACGCGGTAACCGAACGATGCCAGCGCCATGTTCGAGAGGCGCAAGATCGCGCGTTCGTCCTCGACGAGCAGGATCGTCCCGTGGCGCTTGGGGGACGTCACGCGTGCTGGCGGCGCCGGAGCGGCGGCGGGGACGCCCGACGCGCGTGGTAGGTAAACCCGAAATGTGCTGCCAGCACCCGGCGCGCTGTCGACCTCGATGCGACCGCCGGCCTGCGTGACAATCCCGTGGCACATGGCCAGGCCGAGTCCCGTGCCTTGGCCGACGGGCTTGGTCGTGAAGAACGGCTCGAAGGCTCGCGCACGGACACCAGGTGCCATTCCGCTCCCTGTGTCGGTCACGGCGAGCACCACGTACTCACCGGGCATCGCATCGGCGTGCGTCCGCGAGACCTCGGCATCGAGAACGACGTTGAAAGTCTCGAGTGTGATGCGTCCCATACCAAGGATGGCGTCACGCGCGTTCACCACCAAGTTCATGATGACCTGCTCGAGGCTGCCCACATCGACCTTGACGAGACCTGCGCCCGGAGCCAGCACCAGCACGAGCTCGAGGTGCTCTCCGACGAGCCGCTGGAGCAAGGCCGTAGTTCCCTGCAGTACATCGTTCAAGCCGATGACTACCGGACGGACGACCTTCTGGCGAGCGAACGCCAGGAGCTGTTGAGTGAGCGCCGCGCCGCGTTCCGCCGATTCTTGCACGCCCGCGAGATATGCGACCGCCGGCGATCCAGGTGGGAGCGCGCGCCGCGCAAGATCGCCGAAGCCCATGATGGATGTCAGCAGGTTGTTGAAGTCGTGCGCCACGCCGCCTGCCAGTCTCCCGATGCTTTCGACTTTCTGCGACTGGCGCAGCTGCTCTTCTAGCTGCGCCTTGTGGCGCTCGGCTTCCTTACGGGCGCCGATGTCGTGGACGTATCCGCTACACACGACGGATCCGTCCGGCTCGCGCTCGGGTGCCGCGCTTGCGTGCAGCCACCGTACGTTGCCGTCCGCAAGGGTGATGCGGTATTCGTCCTGCGTCGGTTCGAGCGTTCTGGCCGAAGCTGTCACGGCCAGGACGACACGCTCGCGATCTTCGGGATGCAGGAGCGCCAGTATTTTACTCGGGTCGTCACGCACGTCTTCCGGAGAAAGTAGACAGATCTCGCGGATGCGTTCGCTGACATACGGGACGGACCAGCTTCCGTCGGGCGACAACCTGGCCTGATAGACGATGCCGGAAACCTGACGGGATATCCGCTCCAGGCGCAGCGCGAGCTCGAGAATGCGCTCCTCGTCCTTGCGGCGGGCGGTTACGTCGGTCGCGCACAGGATCGCAGCCACGACTTCGTCGTCTTCGACCATAGGCCCCGCGCGCACGGACGCCCAACGGCGAACCCCGTCCGGTCCCGGAGGTCCCGCGATCTCGTACTCGTCGAGCGTGCGCGTGGAGAAAACTTTCTCGAGCGCGGCTTCGACCCTCGGACGCGCTTCAACGGGCACGTAGTCGAAGCAGATCGTGCCTACTACGCGGGCCGGCGTGAGCGGCGGCAGGGTCCGGTTGATGAACAGGATCTTCCCGGCGCGGTCAACCGCCATGATGACGTCGGGCGCCGTCAGCAAGATCGAACGAAGCTGAGCCTCCGAGCTTTGCATCTTGTCTTCGGCCAGACGGCGCGGCGTGAGGTCACGCGCGATCGCCAAGATCGAGCCGTCGCCAACGCGCTGTGCCGTGAGCTCCACATCGACGATCGAGCCGTCCTTGCGAAGCACGGTCCATTCCTGCGTCTGGACTTCTCCCTGGAGAATGGCCTTGATGGCACGCTCGAGTCGTCCCCTGTCCTCGAGCCTCACGATGTCCCCAATGCGCTTTCCGATTAGCTCTCCGGGGGCGTAGCCCAGCAATCGATTCCCGCTCGGATTGACCTCGAGGTAGATCCCCTCCGCGCTCGAGATAAAAATCCCGTCCGCCGCCTGCTCGACCAGGACGCGAAACCATTCCTCGTTATGGCCGTTCTTGCGACTCCCAACGTCGGACATGCCACCTCGATTTTGGCAGGCGCAAGACACGTTACGCTGGGCTCGCGTTTTTCGGCAAGGGCCGAACCCAAAGCCCACTGGATCGCGCGTCTTCCCGGAGACGGTAGTGCGCTAGAGTGGGTGGGCTTGCGACGGGGGCGACAAGGTCCCAGATCCTCTCGAGTCATGCGATTCAACCTGGCTGATCGGAAGGCGGATGGATGCGACGAGTCCTGGTGACTGGAGCGAACAAGGGAATTGGCTTCGCCATCGCGAAGGGGATCCTAACCGAGCACGACGACACGTGGGTCCTACTGGGATCGCGCGACCGAGAACGCGGCGAAGCCGCCATCCGCACGCTGACTAGCGCGCAGCCGGCGTTCGCCGAACGCGTGCGCTTGCTACTGCTCGACGCCGGAAGCGATGAATCCGTTGCCGGCGCAGCCAGCAGCGCTCGCAGCATGCTCGGCGCGAGCGGCTCGTTCTACGCCGTCGTCAACAATGCCGGCATCGGAGCGGGCAAGCAGACGCTCGAGGCAGTGCTGAACGTCAACACCGTTGGTGTCCGCCGTGTTTGCGAAGCGTTTCTGCCCCTCATCGATACCGAGCACGGCCGCATCGTCAACGTGACGTCCGCCGCCGGTCCCAGTTTCGTGGCCAAGTGCAGTGACGAACGGCGGGGGTTTCTTGTCGACGGAAACAGCGAATGGACGGACCTCGAAGCGTTCATGCGGGAGTGCGTGGCGTTACAAGGAGATGCGTCCGCGTTCGAAAAGCGCGGGCTCGGTGACGGCAACGCCTATGGTCTTTCCAAGGCCTGCGCGAACACCTACACGCTGCAACTCGCTCGCCGCTATCCGAACCTTTGGATCAACGCCTGCACGCCCGGCTTCATCGAAACGGACATGACTCGCGGTTACGCCGAGTCACAGAGCAAAACGCCTCGCGAGCTCGGGATGAAGACGCCGGAAGACGGCGCGCGTAGTCCGCTCCATCTCCTGTTCGCGGAGCTCGAGGGGAACGGTCGCTACTACGGCAGCGACTGCAAACGGAGCCCGCTCGACCGCTACCGCGAGCCGGGCTCGCCACCGTACACCGGCGATTGACGTGTCGATACCGCCGCAAGTCGTCGAGCCCCGACCCCATGCGGCCTGAAGAGCTCAACGCTGCGGCGTCAAGATGACGAGAGGAATGTCGCGCTCGGTTTGGCGCTGGTACTTGTCGTAGTCAGGCCACTGTGCCGTCATGGTTGGCCAAAGCTGCGCTTTTTCCTCGGCGCTGGCGGTGCGCGCCGTCACCCGCATGAGATCGCCCCATACCTGGATGGTGACTTCCGGATTTGCCACGAGGTTCAAGTACCAGGCAGGGTGCGCGGGCGCGCCGCCCTTCGAGGCGACGATCAGGTAGTCGTCGCCGCTGCGGCCGTAGATGAGCGGCAGCTTCCTCGTCATCCCGGACTTGCGTCCCGTGGTGTGCAGAATCAGGACCTGAGCGTCGTTCCAGTCGTGACCGACCTTGCCGGCGGTCGCTTCGTACTGGCGGACGTGCTCGTCACCGAACAGGCTGAAGTCTGGCATGACCAGAATCTGCCACGTTCAACGGCTCAGCGCGGCTCTTTTAGCTATGGGAGTGCCACACGCCCCGACCCAAGCACCCACACGAAAGTACCTCGGCCCGGAACTCTCACTCCGGGTCGAGGTACGGCGCGCAGCCTGCGCGCTACGTGTCAGAGCGACGAAGTCGCGAAGTCTACAAAGGATCGATTGGCGATGACGGACTTGCACTCAGACACGCCGTTCACGTACGCGTTCAACCAGGCCCAGGTGTACTGGCCGGCAACTCCACTGGCACCGCTCGGCCTCTGCCATTGGAAGTGATCGGCTCCCCTGGGCTCCACATACGCTTTGGGCGTGCTCGCAGGGATGCTGTTGTACTGGTTGCGTGACATGCTGTGATTCACGAGCGCATCGGCAGATCCGCCCGCGAGAACCAAGCTCGGCACGCGGTCGGATAGATAGCTGCTGCCCTCCCAGGGCGCGAAAGCGACCGCTGCTTTGACTCCAGGCGGGTTCTGGTTCGCCGTAAGCAGCGTGCCACCGCCGCCCATCGACCAACCCGCAATTGCGAGTCTGTTCACATCGAGTTTGCCGTTGAGGGGGCTTCCGGACCTCGTCGCTTCGGACCTCAAGGAGGCGAGCGCCGCCAGGAGTGCGCGCGAACGTACGGCCGGAAGGTCACCGCCACCGGGAGGATCGATCAGAAACGTGGCAATCCCCCGCGAAGCGAGATACGGCCCCCATTCCGCCATGCCGGATACAGCCGTGATGAATCCGGTGATGATGACGATGCCGCCCATGGCCTGCCCGTCACTCGGGTAGGTGATATTGAAGCCGAGAAATGCGGAGTTGGTGCCCCAACCGCTGCGATAGCTGCCTGTTGGACGGCTCGGGGATGGACAGGAACCCGAAGGTCCGCCGCCGCCAGAGCCGCCCGTGCCACCAATCGGCGGAGTGCCGCTGCAACCCAAGATAGCGACGCTACCGAGCAGAGTGGCGACGCCGACCGCTTTCGTCATCAAGCTGGCAATCGAGACCATTTGTAATCCTCCATGAGGCGCGGCGGGAGCGGCCACGCGTGTCGTCTGCAACGCAGAGATGTCCGGGGAACCTGGCGCAGAGAGCCGTCTTTTACTCGTCTCAATTGCGTGAGGATGATGAGCACCGTACCCCGCTGGGGTTGCCGCCGAACCCAGCGATTCTCGTGTGATCCACGCATCGCACTCTTGCTGCGGACGGCGCCGTTCTGATCCGCGTGACGGATGCCGGAACAGGCTACCCGCGTTGGCCTGACGCGCTACCCAATGGCTCGACTTGCCCCGCGCCGTGCCCAGCGTGAAAGTGAAAATCGTGACCCCGCCCGCCGTAGCCAACGCCTTCGAAGATCGGGTCCAGATCGCCTTCTTCTTCCTGATCGAGCGCTACGGATTTCGGGTTACCGCATGCGCAGACGCGC
>DATHEN010000114.1:0-2558 GCA_035318565.1 Polyangiaceae bacterium | reverse complement strand
CCTTGCAGACCGACGCGGCAGTTTGCGCCATTTTGCTACGCGCGCGCCAAAGCGCGATGGGGCGAAACGCAGCGTCGGGCATCCCCCAGCATTCGAGTCACTCTCACGCTCACGTTTGTCCGCCTGCTGGCGAACTATCAGTTTGCTTGGACTCATAGTTCTATTTGCCGTTCCGGCCGCTTGGGTTGGGGCCTTAGATGTCGATTGGGGATCGACATGATCGCGGCGACATGATCTGGCGCGCGACGATGCCTGCCTGCTCGAGGCCCTCAACTTCTCACTCGAGAGGTCATATAGTCCCGGCGATTGCTCACTATGGCCGCGCACCAGCGCAGATTCTGGAGAAAACCATGAGGCTCTACATCGACCCGAGGTCGCCGAACGTTCGGCGCGCCCGTCTCACCGCTGCCGTGCTCGGGCTAAAGCTCGAGGAGACGACGCTGGAATTGGCCAAGGGCGACCACAAAAAGCCCGAGCACCTGGCGCTCAACCCGAACGGCGCGGTCCCAATTCTCGTCGACGGCGACTTCGTGCTCACGGAATCGCGCGCGATCATGCAGTACCTCGCCTCGAAGAAGCCCGAGTCGGGGCTCCTCCCGCGTGATGAGCGGGCTCGCGCCGACGTGACGCGCTGGCAATTCTGGGACTCCTCGCACTTCTCGCCCCAGGTCAACACGCTCGCGTTCCAGCGGGTCGTCAAGCAATGGTTCGGCATGGGCGAACCCGACGCGAGCAAAGTAGAGGAGGCATTGGTGAACTTCCGGCGTTTCGCCGCGGTATTGAATGATCGTCTCGCGGGCAAGCAGTACGTCGTCGAAGACTCTCTGACGCTCGCAGACCTCACGCTCGCCTCGTCGCTCATGTACGCCAAACAGGCAGACGTGCCCGTCGCCGAGTTCCCGAATCTCAACGGCTGGTTCTCGCGCATGAGCGACATGGACGCCTGGAAGAAGACGGAGCCGTGAGTCATCATGGCCAACACGCGAAACGCGGCTCCCGATAACAGCTCGTGCGCGACTCATCGAGGACCTCGTTGAAGACCGTGCTCAGCAGGGCGCCACGCAGTACGTGCTCCTCGGCGCGGGCCTCGACGCCTTCGCACAGCGGAAGCGCACGCCGGGACAGAAGGCTCGAGCGTCTCGGCTACCGTGTCGTGCCGTTGAGCAGAGCTGGTCAGCGCTGACATCCTCGGCGCCGTGTTCGCTGGTGCTGCCCCCACCGTTCCGCTGACCATTCATCACAGTGCGCGTGTGCTGCGAGAGTTGCGCGGAAACGTGCCTACCCTGCCGCATACGGGATCATGTATCGAAGGCTGGACCGCTGAAGCAGCGTCGGTTGCTCGCGCGGGGGGGCTTGCTGATTCCAGACGATCGATGACGGAAAACCGCCATTTCATGCGCGATCGTCCGGACAGCGCGACCCCCCGCGGCCAGCGAGGACCTTCGCGCCGTGAAAGCGCGGGGATGCCGGTGTCCCCCTCGACACCGCGCAACGTTTCGGTCACTTCGCCGGCAAGGCGAGCTTTACGAGCGTGCCCAGAATTCTTCGACACTGCGCTTCAAAGGCCGGCTCGAGCGCAGTGACGTATCCGTGCACCTGAGCCGCTTGCAGCGCGGAGTAGCTCTCGCCCATCTCGCGGAGCGCCACGCCGTACGCATTCGTGCGATGCCCGCCGCGGGAAAATGCCTGCCGCGGGAATACATGCCTTCACCGAGGTTGAGAATCACGGACGAGCTCGATCCTCCTGCGCCGCGCACCGCTCATCACAGCTGGCCACCGCTGTCGCAGCGGCCGCGGCCCACGCCACAGGTCAAGACCTGTTACAGGTTCTTATGTAATAGACCTCATCCCAGTTCACCATGGTCTTACCGCCGCCCCACAGGCGGGCGATCACCTTACGTGATGAGTCGAGGAGGTCCACCGTCAGCGATCCGCCGTTGTGAGCGAAGAAGCGCCCTTTGAAGTGGCTCAGGCGGAACGTGTCACAGCCCGATATCCAATACACCTCGTACCTTCTCGTGCTGGACTGGATCTGGATGGCACAGAACGCATCGCCACATCGGTTGCGAACGGTCGCTTTCGCGGCTTCGGAGCCCTTGCCAGTTTGTGGGAAGAAAGTTTGTGGGAAGAAATCGTTACCCACACTCCCATCTGATACAGGATAAATCCCCGGGTCGGCGCTGCTACGGCCCGATGCTTTCGCTGTCGGATAGGCTCCCGCGCCGACCATCGTCGTGGCAATCCCCAGCGGCGCAATGCGACCTGTCTCAGTCATGAGACCCGCCGGGCCGAACGGCTCGGTCGACCCGTACGGCGACAGGACGTCGTAGAACACGTCGACCGGTTCCACCGGGGCGCGCGGCGCGACGATGTCGCTGCGACCGGCCCCGACGTCGACGTTCACGGAGGGTTGCGCGGTTGCGATCACAGGCACTCCACCGAACAGCACCGCTGCGAACAGCTTTCCAGTCGTCATGTGCTCATGAACGAGCAAGCGCCAGGCCACAAGAGCAAGCGCCAGGCGAGCCAGCGCAGGCCACGACAGCGGACGATCTTGC
>DATHEN010000113.1:0-4875 GCA_035318565.1 Polyangiaceae bacterium | reverse complement strand
ATCGGCGATGCGCAAGGTGAGCACCGCAGGTGTCGCTGCAGCGGGGCGGAGCACGGACAGAGCGCGCACGGCCGAGCGCGTGACGAGTCGTGTTTCACAGCGCGCCGCCACATCGAGCGTGAGCGTCTGCGCTCCGGTTTGTGCAAGATCGGCGCTGAGCGTGCAGCCGGGTCCCGTGGGCACGAACGAGGGGACCGGCATCAGCACGCGGGGTGCGCCCTGTGCGGCGAAGTACCAGAGCTCTCCCGGAGGCGAAGTGGGATCCGGAGTCTGCGGCACGAGCCAGGCGACGACGTCTTCCTGCCCATTGGCGTCGAAGTCGCCGCGCACGGCTCGTTCGAACGACTTGCCCGGCGGTGCATCGAGAGAGCGCGCGCCGAGCTGCCAGCGTGTGGCGTTCGGCGGAGCGAGCTCGGCTTTGACCGCCGCGAACAGCGGGTCCTGCGCGGAAGCGACGGAGCCCGACGGGGCGGCGGGCACGCTCGCGTCCGCCGGCGGCGTCGGGGAAGCGCTCTCGATCGCAAAGGGCGTGTAGGGGCGCTTCGAACCGCAGGAGTCGCAGCCGGCGAGGTCGAGCACGACGGCGCACAGCGCTGCGCCGCGGGTCAGCGAAAATCCGAGCCTTCTGCCGTGCCTCAAGGCTAACGGCCCGTGAACGTCGCAGTGCGTTTGGCGAGAAATGCGCTCGTGCCCTCGCGCTGATCCTCGCTGCCGAACAGCCCGCTGAAGGCGCTGGCTTCGAGCTCGTTGCCCGACACCAAGTCGGTTTCGCAGCCGCGTAAAATCACGCGCTTGCTAGCGGCGACCGAGAGCGGCGCTTTGGCGGCAATCTTGTCGGCCACTTCGCGCACGCGCGGCATCAGCTCGGCGGGTGGCACCACCGCATTGACGAGACCGATGGCCAGCGCTCGTTCCGCATTGATCACGTCGCCGCTATAGATGAGCTCGCGCGCCGCGCCGAGGCCCACGCGGCGCGCCAGCCGTTGCGTGCCGCCAAATCCCGGCATCAATCCGAGATTCACCTCGGGTTGGCCGAATTTGGCTCGCTCCGAGGCGTAAATGAAGTCGCAAGCCAGGGCGAGCTCGCAGCCGCCGCCGAGGGCAAAACCGTTGACCGCCGCGATCACCGGGAACGATGCTTCCTCGATCACTGCGTTCAAGCGATGTCCGGCGTCGCTGAAGGCTTTGGCCTCCGCCACGGTCATCGTGCTCATCTCGGCGATGTCCGCACCCGCGACGAACGCTTTGTCGCCGCTGCCCGTCAATATGGCGACGCGCGGCCGCTCGGAAGCTTTGGCGTTGGCGAGCTCGAGGAAAACCTGGAGCAGCTCGCGCAGCACCGTGCTGTTCAGCGCGTTCAGCTTTTCCGGCCGATTCAAGGTTATGAGAGCGACCCGCTCGGTGCGTTCGACGAGCAAAGTTTCCAGAGCATGCATGCGCGGGTTATACCGCGCTTCCCCCGCAAACGAGGTAGAACCGCGCTCGTGTCGCGTTTCGGCCGCTTCTGTGCGCTCGCGCTGGTGCTCGGGGCGGTAGCCTGCGGCTCGAATCCGACGCTGCGCCAGCGCGCAGCGCTGCTCGTGGAAAAAGGGCAAAGCGTCGAAGCCGCGCGGCTCCTGCAAGAACACGTGGAGCGCCATCCGCAAGCCAACGCCGAGCGCCGGCTGCTGATTCGCGTTTACGGCTCGACGGGCAACCTGGCACGCGCCCGAGCGGAGGCGGAGAAGCTCGCCGCTCGCCTGGGTCCTGGACGGCCGGAGCCCTGGCTCGAGCTCGGCCACGCGTACGAGCTCGCACACCGCTATGAGGAGGCGCTCGCGCTCTATGACCGAGCCGCCAGTGATGCGCCGCGAGATCCAGCCGGGCCGCGCACAGCGGGTTTGCGCAGCGCGCGCTGGGGCGAAGTCGAATTGGCGGCGCCGAGGCTCGAAGAGGCTTTGCGCCGAGACAGCCGCGACGCCAAGGTGTGGCATGCGCTCGGCCTGGTGCGCGCCCGGCTAGGTGACATCGACGGCGCTCGCGTCGCCTACGAATCGGGCCTGCGCGCCGATCCTGCGGCGCTCGAAAATCGTCTCGGGCTCGCGACGCTCGCGGTGTTGGTCGGAGACGCGAGCCGGGCGCTGGCCGAATACGAGAAGATCGCCGCCGCGCGACCCGCGCTGGCCGACGCGCATCTGGGTCGTTCCTGGGCCCTGATGCAGCTCGGCCGTTATGCCGAGGCTGAACGAGTGCTGGGCACCGCCGAGCGGCTGGGGGCGGACCGGCGTGCCTTGCAAACTCAGCGCCGGCGCTTGGCCGAGCTGCGTGGCTCGAAGGAATCCAATTGAGAATCGCTGCCTTACGGGGCTTGTAACCCCTGGGTACGCGGCGTAATCTCGGGACCCCCCCGCCTTGGGCTTACCTGCTCGAGTCGGTTTTGACGGGTGGAGAATGGATTCTCAGACGATCCGCACGGCGCTCGGAAAACTGCAGGCTGACCCCGATTCACAGGAGGCGTGGAGCGCCCTACGGGAGGCGGTGCTGAGTCCCGACCAAGGCCTGGAAGAAAACGAACTTTTGCGGCTGCTGGACGCCGCGCGTCAACGCCACCGCGAACGGGGTGAGTGGGACGCCGTGGCGGCCCTGCTCCGGGTGGAAACCCAGGTGGCGGCCGGCTCCTCCCATGAGCCCGAGCTGGTCGCCGAGCTGGCGCGCGTCATGAGTGAGGAGCTGTTCGAAGAGGAGGCGGCTCGGGACGCGTATGCGCGCTTTCTCGAGCTGCAGCCGGACGACGCACGGATCAGCGCCGCGCTCCAGGAGACCGAAGGCAAACGCCAGCGCTGGCAGGAGCTCGCGACCACTTATCTGAGTGAAGCGGAGCAGGCGCCGGACGAGGTCTACAAGAGCTCCATGTTGATGCGCGCCACCGAGATGGAGGTGCGTTTCGCCGGAACGGACGCGGATCTCGATTCCATGGCTCAGCGGCTCGAGCAAGCCGTGCGCCTGGACCCGACGAACGAACGCGCCGGCCGCATGCTGGAGCGGCTCTATCGCAAGGCAGGGCGCTGGGAAGAAGTGGGGCGCGTGCTCGAGCGGCTCTCCGACCGCAGCGACAACACGGCCACGCGTGTCGGCGCGGGCGTGCGCCTGGCGCGAACCTACATGCACAAGCTGGAAGACAAGGAACGTGCAGCACGCGCCTACGATCGCGTGCTGCGTGATGATGCGGACCACGCCGAAGCCCGCGGCTTCCTCGTGGACTTTTACTCGAGCGAAGACCGCTGGGACGAGCTCGTGGCGCTCTACGAACGCGAGCTCCGCAGTGAAGACGTGACCGACTCGGACCGCCTGGGCGACATGCTGCAGATCGGCATGTTGCACTGGAAAAAGCGCGGCCGCGCCGCGGATGCCGAACCGTGGTTCGAGCGCATCCGCAAGATCGAGCCCGCGCACGAGGGCGTGCTCACGTTCTATCGCGAGTACTGCGCCGAGCTGAACGATGACGCGCGTTTGATGGAGGTTCTGCAGGGCGCTCAGCGTTCGCTCAAGGACGGCGCCAAACAGAAGGCCAAATTCGGAGGCGAGATTGCGCGTTTGGCAGAAGGTCAGGAAAACGCGCAGAAGGCCATCGAACAATACAAGTCGGTGCTGCGGCACGATCCCGACAACGTCGATGCACGCACTGCGCTCAAACGCTTGTACAAGCAGACGCAGGGGTTCAACGCCCTGGTCGAGCTGCTGCGCCAGGAGCTCGAGCGCACTTCGCAAGACGCGTACGAAACGCGGCTGGGGATCCTGCGTGAAGTGGCGACGGTGTACCGCCTGTACATCAAGAGCGACACGGCCCTGGTCTCCGTCTTGAACCAGATCGTGCAGCTCGACGAGAAGATCGACGAGCACGACGTGGACGAGCTCCGCGAGCTGTGCTCCCTGTACGAAAAGCTCGGCCGCTGGCGCGACCTCTTGACGAACCAGTTGAAGCTCGCCGAAGTGAGCAGCGACGTCGAAGAGAAGAAGACGTTGTATCGGTCGGCGGCGCGGCGCTGGCTCGAACAGTTCTCGAACGTGCAAAACGCCGCCGAGGCTTACGCGGCGCTGCTCGCGGTGGCTCCCGAAGACAGCGAGGCGCGCGAGCGCCTCGAAGAGCTGTACCGCAAACGGCGCGCCTGGCCGGCGCTCTACGACCTGTTCGAAAAAGAGCTGCGCATCGCCGAAGGGCCGGCGCGGCTCGCGCTGATGCGCGAGATGGCGCAGCTGGCCGCGGAACGCCTGAACCGCGGCGCGGACGCGGTACGCCTCTACAAGGAGATCTTACAGCTCGATGCGAGCCGCCTGGACGTGCTGGACGCGCTCGAGAAGCACGCCGAGCGCGCCAAGGACTGGCCGAACCTGGCCGAAGCACTCGAGCTGCGCAGTGAGCTCGCGAGCGACTCCACGACCAAGCTCACCGTGCTCCAGAAGCTCGGCGCCGTGTACGCCGATCACCTGGGAGACCAGACCAGCGCGGCGCGCACCTGGCAGCGCGTGCTGGCCATCCAGCCCGGGCATGCGCGTGCGCTGCGCGTGCTGCGCGATTCGTACTTGCAGAGCGGGGACTACGACGGCCTCACCGAGCTCTACGCCTCGCACAACGACTGGGAAGGCCTGGCGGAGGTTTTCACGACCGCCGCCGACCGCGCGCGCGAGCCGAGCGCGAAGATCGAGCTCAGCTACCGCGCCGCGAGCGTATTCGTGGATCGGCTCGGGCAGCCGGAGCGCGCTTTCCGCTCGTACGAACGCGTGCTGGCCGCCGACTCCAAGGACGCTCGCGCCGCGCGCGCGTTGATTCCGATTTACGAGAAGGACGAAAAGTGGACGCGCTTGCCGCCGCTCTACGAGGTGCTGTACGAGCGCGCC
>DATHEN010000112.1:0-4656 GCA_035318565.1 Polyangiaceae bacterium | reverse complement strand
TGCTGGTGCTGGTGGGCTCGAACCTGTGCATAGCGCACCCGATCATGTGGGAACGCATCTGCAACAACCCACACTCGCCGCAGATCGTGGTCGTGGATCCGCGCCGCACCGAGACGGCCATGGCGGCCACCCTGCACCTGCCGATCCGTCCGAAATCCGATCTGGTGCTCTTCTACGGCCTGGCCGCGCTGCTCATCGCGCGCGGCTTCATCGACCGCGCGTTCATCGATCGGCATACCAACGGCTTCGAGGAGTTCGCCGAACACGTGCGTCCTTTCACTCCCGAGCGCGTGCACGCGGACGCGGGCGTCTCCGAGGCCACCCTCGAGCAGCTCGCGCGCGTGATCCACGAAGGCAAACGCGTCTCGTTCTGGTGGACCATGGGCGTCAATCAGAGCCACGAGGGGGTGCGCGTGGCCCAAGCCCTGATCAACCTGGCGCTCATCACGGGCAATATCGGGCGGCCGGGCACTGGAGCGAACTCGATCACCGGCCAGTGCAACGCCATGGGTTCGCGCCTGTTCAGCAACACCACGAACTTGTTGGGCGGCCGCGACTTCAAGAATCCCGAGCACCGCGCGCACGTGGCCGGCGTACTCGGTATCGACGCCGAACACATTCCTGATCGCGACAGCTGGGCTTACGACCAGATCCTGGAAGGCGTGCTCGCGGGCAAGATCAAGGGCCTCTGGATCGTCGCCACGAACACCGCTCACTCGTGGATCAATCAAGCGGATGCGCGTGAGATCCTGAGTCGCCTCGATTTCTTGGTGGTGCAGGACATGTACCACTCCACCGACACGGCGCGCTTCGCCGACTTGCTCTTGCCCGCAGCCGGCTGGGGCGAGAAAGAGGGCACGTTCATCAACTCGGAGCGTCGCTTCGGCCTCGTGAAGAAAGTCGCCAAGGCGCCGGGCGTGGCACTGGCCGACTTCTACATTTTCAAGCTCGTCGCCGAGGCCTGGGGCTGCGCCGACCTGTTTCGCGCGTGGAGCTCACCCGAAGCCACGTTCCAGATCCTCAAGGAGCTCAGCCGCGGCCAGCCGTGTGACATCACGGGCATCGAGGACTACGCGATGCTCGAGCGCCAGCGCGGCATTCAATGGCCGCTCCCGGAAGGCAGCGCGATCACGGAGCGCAGCGAGCGGCGCCTGTTCGAAGATGGTCGCTTCTTCCACGCGGACGGCAAAGCGAAGCTGCTGTTCGAAGCCCCCCGCGAGCTGCCAGAGCCAACATCCGAGGACTATCCCTTCACACTCTTGACCGGACGCGGCAGCTCGAGCCAGTGGCACACGCAGACACGCACCGAAAAGTCCGCCGTGCTGCGCAAGCTGTACCCCAACCAACCGTACGTCGAGCTCAACCCGCAGGACGCCGATCGCATGGGTATCAGCCCCAACGACTGGGTGATCGTCGAATCCCGCCGCGGCCGCATGAAGGCGCGCGCCTTCGTCACGCACGTGGTGCAAGCGTCGCAGCTCTTCGTACCCATGCATTACGCGCGCACCAACCAGCTGACGTTCGCGTCATTCGACCCCTACTCCCGGCAGCCGAGCTACAAGGCGTGCGCGGTGCGGCTCCGCCCGGTCGAGCCGGGTGACCTCGATTGACCGGCCTCTCAGTGCGAACTTAGTGCGCGACAGGCGCAGTGCGGAAGGGCCGCAGCAAGCGAGGCTACTCCGCCGAGACGACTTCCAAGGCCGGGGGAGCTTCGGCTTCGGGTCGCTCGGGCGCGCACAGGCGGTAGCCCCAGCCGCGCAGCGTTTCGAGCGGCAGAGCGTCGCCCAACTTGGCGCGCAGGCGACGGACGTGGATGTCCACGGTGCGGCGGCCGCCGATGTAGCCCTTGCCCCAGACGCGCGACAGCAAGTGCTCACGGGACAGCGCGCGACCGCGGTGTTCACAGAGGTAGGTCAGCAGAGCGAATTCCTTCGGCGTCAAGAGCACCGCGCGGCCGTCCACCGTGACCTCGTGGGCGGCCTTGTCGACCACGATCTGGCCGAGCTTGTGACGCTCGTCCGTTTCGAATTCGCTGCGGCGCCACTCCAGCGCGCGAATCCGTGCGTACAGCTCGACCGGTGAGTACGGGAACACCACGAAGTCGTCGAAGCCGCTCGACGGCTCGATGCGGGCAACGTGTGGGCTACTCACGGCGAGCAGTGTCCCCACCGTGTCGAAGACCGGGATCTTGCGCAGCGCGGTAAGCGCGGCGCGGGCCAGGTCCGGCCGATCGACCGCCTCGAACAGGATGGCTCGGGGGCGGATGCCGAGCTCTTCGTCCAGGTCGTCGATGAGATCGGCCGGGTTACCGCGTAGATCGGTGGTTCGAACGTCCGCGCCCAGCTGGCGCAGCACGCTGGCAGCGCCGTCGTCGCGACGTATCCAGGCGCGGTCGGCAATGACGGCAATGAACGAACGACCAAGTGAGCGCGCGGCGTCACGCGCAGGCCTCGTCTGTAAAGCTGACATCGTCATGAGACACTGTGTGCCTCCCTATGTTTCGCCAGGGTTACCGGCGTCGATCGCTCAGAATATTTCTGATCTGACGCGCGCGCGCAGCGTGATTTGTTTCGGTGTTGCAGCTCGCGGCGAGCTCGGCGCCCGCGCTCACGTCAAGCAGAACTGCCACGCCCCTGGCGTTCCAGACGCCGAAGCTGCTTTTGCTGGTACATCGACGCGTCCGCGCGGGCCAGCAGCTCCTCGAGCGGTGAAGGCTCGTCGGGGTCGTAGATGCTCACTCCCACGCTCATCGCCAGCGTGTAGCGTCGCTTCTCGTCACCGTTCTTGCGACGCAGATTACTTTCGATCCGCTCCAGCATGCGCGCGCTCACGGTGCGATCGGTTTCGGCAACCAGCACCACGAACTCGTCCCCACCGAAGCGTGCGATTACGTCCGTGTCGCGGAAACTTTGGCGCAGCACCTCGGCGGCAGCCACGATGGCAGCGTCGCCGGTTTCGTGGCCGAGGTTGTCGTTGATCTGTTTGAGACCATCCAGGTCCGCGAAGAACAGCAGCGCTGGGCGGCGTTGTCGCCTCAGGATTTTCACCTGCCGGCGCGCGTGCTCGAGAAAGCCGCGCCTGTTGGACAGCCCGGTGAGCTCGTCGGTCAGAGACAGCGCTTCGATGGCGGCGAGGTGCCGCTCGCGCTCCACCGCGCGACCGAGCTGCACGCCGACGTTCTCCATGATCTTCAGGAGTCGATCGTGCGGGTGGCCCGGGTGGTCCGAAAAGAACTCGAGCACGGCCACGACCTCGGCACCGATCAACACGGGAAACGCGACGGCTGCGCGAATTCCGGCAGACAGCGCCACGGCCGCGCGCGTGTCGCCCGACATGTGAGTCATCTCCTCGAGCCACTCCGCGCGTCCCGTCTCCAGGACCTTACCGGGCAGACCCTGGCCCACGGTCAGGCGAGTGCTTCCCGTAACTTCGCAGAGCGCAAAGCGCGCGCCAGGATCGTCCAGGTGCCATATGTTCGAGGGCACGAGCTCGCGCGTGCCCGCTTCGTACGCGTAGACGTGACCGATCGGCCAGGCCATGTGCTGGCACACGAGCTCCAAACACTGCTTGAGCGCCTCGTTGCCGGATTTCGCCGCGTTGGCGCTGAGCGTGATTTTCTGCAAGAGCTCGACGAACGCCGTCTGCTCGCGCAGCGACAGCTCCGCTTCCTTGGCGACGGTCACGTCACGGACGACGCAAATCCCGCCGAGCTGTTCACCCTGTGGGTCGAGCAGCGGATTGGCGCTCACGCTGTACCAGCGCCCCGCCGGCGACTCGGACGTGCGCGAAAACAGTTCCATCTGTTCCACTCGCTCACCCGCCAGCGCGCGGGTCAGCGGTACTTCCGAGGCCGCGAGGCGCGTGCGCTTGTCCGGCAAGAACAAGCCTTGTTCCTGTTCGGAGTCCAGATCGTCGATCTCCGAGTCCGCGCCCAGAATGCGCGCGCCCGAAGGATTGAACAGGATCGGTTTGCCGTCACGATCGGCGACAATCAACCCTTCGCTCATGTTGGCGAGGATGGAAGCCAGTATGCCGGTCTTCTCGGCCAGCGCAGCTTGTGCGGCTTTCAGATCCGTGACGTTGTACGCCGTGACCATGCCGTGCGTGATGCGGCCCGCTGCGTCTCGCAGCGGCAACGTGTACACCGCGTACCAGTTGTTCTTGCGGCGCATCTCCATGTGCCCCGCGCTGCCGCGCAGAGTGGCTCGGTACAGAGCTTCGGCGCCGCTGCGCTCGTCTGCGTCGATCACATCGAGCAAGTTCTTGCCGACCAGCTCCGCGGAGGTGAAGCCCGCGCTCTCGTACAGCTCGCTGCCCTCGGCCAGCCGGTACACGAGATCGTGATCGAACAGCAGCACGGCTGCCGGCATGTTCACGAGCGCCGCGCTGTACAACGCTGCTACGCTCTCGACGTCGGCGGGCGACGTCCGCGACGGCTCATGGAATGAGGCGTCGACCGCGCTTCTGCTGGGCGGAGCGCTGGGATGAGGTGGGGGGGATGAGTGCGTCACGAGATTGGTGGAGCGAGTTCGCCGTCGAGCAAAACGGCGCTAGCCAGCGCTTCCTTTAGAGCGCTCGGTTCAAAGCGGGCGGTTCGTAGGTGAGCGTGGAGCGCCGGATATCCCACCTGACCTCCCCCCAATCAGTGGGTGCGCG
>DATHEN010000111.1:0-2081 GCA_035318565.1 Polyangiaceae bacterium | reverse complement strand
CAAGAGCCGCATCAAGGCTTCAATCTCGATCGTGGGGCGTTGCCAATTGGCGACGCTGAACGCGTACAGCGTCAGGTACTTCACCCCGACGCGCGCGGCGGTCTCGACGGCATCGCGCACGGCGCGTGCGCCTTCGGCGTGACCTTCCACGCGCTCGAGGCCGCGCGCTTTGGCCCAGCGGCCGTTGCCGTCCATGATGATTGCGACGTGACGCGGGACGCTCATCTGCTTCGGACCCGATCCGTTGCCGTTCAAACCCGCGTGCCCGTTTTTGCCGTTACCGTTTTTCATGGAGACGCTCGAATGGCCTTTGAGGTCGCCCGAGAGAATCACGCTTTGTGGGCGTGAATTGTGGAGCTTTCAAGGAGAGTGCGCTTCTGCCAGCCTTGTCTCGAAGATCGCGAGGCTTTCCCGTGTCGGCGACGTAACTGCTTGATTACGAAAGGTTTACCGGCTCGTTGCGGGACCCGACCCGGCAGCGCTCGCGCCCAGCTCCACGGGTGTCTGGAACCGCTCGGCCGGACCCCCCCGCGCGGGCGGAAACCACAGCCAAAACTCGACGTCGGGCGGTCCGGCGCTGGTCAGCTCCACCCGCCCTCCATGCGCCTCGGCTACGGCGCGCACGATCGCCAGCCCCAGGCCCGAGCCACCTTTGTTCGCGCGCGTCGTCACGAAGCGGCGGAACAGGCGCTGGCGCACGTGTTTCGAAATCTCGCCACGGCTCTGTACGGAAAGCACGACGCCCCCTTTGTAGCGCGACACGTTCACGCGCACCGGCGAGCCGGGCTCCGCATGCACGAGCGCGTTGTCGAGCAGGTTGTTGATGGCGCGCGCGATCCAGCTCGGATCGCCGCGCACGCGCGCGTCCCCTTCGGTGTGAAGGCGCACGCGATCGCGCGCTTCGTGCTGAGCTTCCACGCTGGAGCGCGCGAGCTTCCCCAGATCGACGGGTTCGAAGTCTTCGGCGCCGCGCGCCTCGATGCGCGCCAAGCTGAGAAGGTCACCGAGCAGCCGCTCGATGCGTTCGGTGGCTTCGCGAATGCGCGCAACGAAGCGCCGGGCCTGTTCCGGTTCTTCGAGCGCGCTCTCTTCGAGCACTTCGGCGCTGGCGCGAATGGCGGCGACGGGATTTTTCAACTCGTGCGAGAGATCGGCGGCGAAGGTTTCGACGAAAGGCCGGCCTTCGAGCTGCCGGCGCATCGAGTCGATCGAGCGCACCAGGCGCGTGACTTCGCGACCGGATCCCAGCGGCGGTGCCGCCAGCCGTTCGCCGGTGCTCAAGCGCTCGCTGAACTCACTCAGGCGCTCGATGGGCGCCGCGATGGCGCGTCCGATCCAGGCAGCGGCGATCGCCGCGGCAGCTCCGAGCACGAGGCTGATCACGAGCACGGTGGGCGCAAAGTCCTCGAGCATGGCGCGCATCACCACCGTGGGCTTCACCACGCGCACGCCGCCCACGTAGTTACCTTGCACGCGCAGCGGCGCGTCCACGGTGACGCTGCCCGGCGTGCCTTGGGCACTGGCCTGCCCGCGCGGAAATAGCACGCGGCCTTCGTTGTCCAGGAGCTCGAGGCGCAGATCGGCTCCGCGGCGGCGCTCGAGCTCGAGGCGATAGGCGATCTCACGCACGCTGGTGCGGGTGCGATCCATTTCGCCTTCCATGATACCGGCGATGGCCGTGGCTTCGTCCTGCGCGGCTTGTCGCGCCAGCATCGAAGCGCGCGCTTCCACCCGATCGATCACCATGATGCCGAGGCCGAACGCAAAGGCACCGACGATCACCGCCAGGGCCAAGAATATCTGCATACGGATCGAGAGCCCGCGCGTGCGCGCCTGCAGCAGGCGCGAGACGACGAACGCCACGAACAGGATCAGGCCGATCGCCGCGGCCGCTACCACCAGCAGGCGCATTACGGCACGCGGCTTCGATCGAGACCCGACGCGCTCCGCCGGATGTGAGTCACGGCTTCTCTTCTTGCGGGCGTGCCGCGTCGGTGACGCGGTAACCCACGCCGCGCACGGTTTCGATCACACCGGGGTTACCGCCGGCTTCGGCCACCTTGCGGCGCAGTGATTTCACG
>DATHEN010000110.1:0-3064 GCA_035318565.1 Polyangiaceae bacterium | reverse complement strand
CATCTTGGATGCGGCCACAGACCGCAACGGCTGGCTACCGAAGCAGGCATGGGAACTCCTCAGAAGCCCCAAACCCGCAGGCTCGCTGTGATTGGCTCTCGATAGCTACGCCACCAACGGCCCAGCCCCGCCCCCGAGCTCGTCAGCGATCTCCTCAGGCTGCATGAACGGGAAGCGATAGCGCAGCGACGACCGCGGCTCTCTCAGCGCCCGCACCCACGCTTGCCAAAGCTCGCTCTCGGGCTCGACGTACCAGTGCCCACCAAGGCCACCGCACCCAGGCGCGAAGTAGCGCGCGAACGGATTCCACGTGCAATGCCCGGCCGTCGTGTGGCCCATGACGGTGATGCGCCGGCCGAGCACCTCGCACGCGTCGCGCAGCTCGTCCGCAAAGCCGCCGTCGCCGCCGGGCCCAGGTAGTTGGTCGTCCGCCTCTTGCGCGTCTCCGTCGCGGCCGGTCTGACACGCGTAGAGCAGCACATGCGCATCGCGGTCGGCGTGCAGCGCGATGAGGCGCGCGAGCACAAGCACGTTCGAGTGCGTGAAACCGGCCTGCAAACCATCACGCCAGCCGTGACAGAAGAACGCGAGCACATCGAGTGGCTGAGGAGCCCTCATGATCGCGTCCACGCAGACAGCTCGTCGCTGCTGCAGTGACAGGTTCGGCGCGGATGGAAAGCGCCTCACGGCCTGGTCGGGCTCGCAGCCGTGGTAGCGCGCAAAGGCGCGTGCCTCAGGGAAGAACGCGCCCGTGACGTCGCTTTTGCCCGGTGTGTTCTGGTCAGGCACAAGGCAGAGAATTCGCGACGCGGGCTTCTGAGACGTCGACATGAGTCACGACTCCTTTTCGCGCGCGCGAACCGCGTCGAGCCGACTGTCGATGTCCGCTTCAGCCGCTCGCAATCGCGCGCCGTGGTTGCGGATGGCAGCGAGCTCCTCGCGAGCGCCCTCGGGATTGCCGCGGTGGCGCTGGTAGAGCTCCCGGGCAAGGTCCGACAGCTCAGGCAGCATGATGGCGAAGAACTTCGCCCAGCTGAGCGCGCTCACGTGGCGCCTCGCGGTAGCTGTCGCCAATCGGCGCGGATCTGCTCGAGCAGCTTCTCCGCTTGGCCGAGCTCGCCCGACTCAACGAAGCGGCGCGCCTCGTCGTGGTGCAGGCGAATGGTCTCGAAACTCTCGCGAACCTGATCACAGCGCGCTCGCACTTGCGCAATGACGTCGCCAGCCTGCGCGGCGGTGACAAGCCCCGCTTCGGCCTGCGCAACCGCCACTTTCTGCGGCGCGATGCACCCGTCCATGGCCACGGAGTAGGCCGGGTCGATCACGTCGGCGAACACGTCGAGCGCCGTGCGTACGCGCGCATCCGTGGACCCAAGCGAGCAAGCGGTGCACAGAGCAATGCCTGCTGCGACCATCGCAACGCGGAGCAGATGGCCGAATATACCGCGACGGCGGTTGCGCAGCGCCCAGTCAAGCGTCTGCGCGTGCGCGCTCGGCGGCGTACGAGGCAGGGCGGGCGACGAGGCGATCGGCGCACGCATCAAAGCATCTGTCATGCGCGCGATCGCGTCTCGCGTCTGCACGCGTGCGAGTAGTAGTCCGTACCCGCAGAAGACAACGAACAAGAACCACAGCATCACTTCCTCCTCGCGTTGGGTGTGTCGGGACGCGTCTCGCCTTCGTCAGCGGGCGAAGTCGGGAAGACACCTGCTGGGATGCGCGCTGGCCTTGGGAAGCTCGGCGGCGACGCCTCATCGAGCGATGGATCCGGCATGCTGGGCCGCGGCCTGGGCGTGCCGACGCCGAGCTCGGGCATGGTGATGGGCTCGAAGTTGCCGCTCTGGCTCGAGCTTGTCCCGATCACCGGCGGGAGCGGCGTTGCAAGCGCGGCCGACGAGGGCCGGAGCGAGCCGCGGATCTCGGCAAGCTGGACATTGACGGCGCGCGCTTCGGCCTTTGCCTTGCTCGCCTGCTCATTCGCATGCGCAATGCCGGCGTCCGCTTTCGCCGTGGCCTTGCCGACCTCATGAGTAATGAGCTTGCGAGCTCGCCACCATGTAAAGGCGGCAACCCCGACGATGCCGACGATCTCGCTAAGCACCGGGCCGAGCGAGGTTTCGATCGTCTGGCACAACCCGATGAACGCGCCGAGGATCACAGAAGGCCCTTGTCGTGAAGCGCCTTGCGTAGCCGCTTGCCCTTGTCCGGCGTTTGCGCTTCGACGAGCTCGCGCAAAGTGCTGTGTAGATCGCGGCGATCGGCGCGCGCTTGTTTGTGCTCTGCCTTCGCCGCTGTCTTAGGGTTTTGCGCCGTCTCCGTGCCGGTCGCGGCGCGCGCAAACATGGCCTGCTGCGCAGGCTCCGGGATGAGCGGCATCGGCGTCTCGTTCGGGTCGGCCGGCGCGCGGTCGACGATCATCGTCAAGTTGATGGTGAACGCCTCGTTGATGCTGACGTCATCCCACTTGCACCAAGCGTAGATCCAGTCGCGTCCGCGCCCTGGCCCGATGATGCGCATCGGAATGCCGCCGTCGCACAGCACGTCATCGTTTTGCTTGAGCGGGCTTGGCAGCCACGCGCCGCTTTCGTCTTCGTAGTACGCCACATGCTCGCGCGTGCGACGGTCCACGAGCAGACCTGACGGGTCCGTCGTGGCCATGCCTGACGTGTCGATACGCGCGTCGAGGTCTTCGTCTTCACCGGCATTGGAGCCGGCGAGGCTAGCGGCGCGCTCGTTGTCAATCGTGGTCTGATTGATGTTTGTGAAACGGTCCATTCGGTGCTTCTCCTAAAACGCCCACGCTCGCGCGTAGATCGCTGTTTCGGTGGGCGCACCCACTGCGGGTAAGTGGTCGGTGCCAATGAGGTCAAGGATGGCCGTGCCGCTCTTGGTTTTCGCGCGGTAAAGATGCTCAGACTTGCCCGGCATTGGCGCGCAATCCTCCATGGCGACGCACGCATCCACCCAGGCTTGATACTCAGCAAGAGACGGGATGGTGTGGCCGCCCGTGTAGCCGATGATCTCGCCGCCCGTCCCCGGTGATGCACCGCCCGCGAGTGCGCCG
>DATHEN010000109.1:0-5795 GCA_035318565.1 Polyangiaceae bacterium | reverse complement strand
CCTCCACCGGTGAAGCGAACACGACGGATGCTGAAGAGCTTCCGTCCAACGCGCCGGGTGAGCCCGGCGAATCTGGTTCCATGACGAAGCTGCGGGCGCTCGAGGTAGCCGGCAACCGCCGCACCGCCAGCAATGGCGCGATCGCCGCTGCACCTGCGCCCCGCCGAATCCTTCTCGTCGACGACGATCCCTCGCTGCTCCGCAGCTTGGCTCGGTTGCTGCGCGCGAGCGGCTACGACATCTCGACCGCGTGCAATGGCCGAGACGCAGTGGACCAGGTCCACGGCGGCAACTTCGACGTGATCGTCAGCGACATCGCCATGCCCAACATGGATGGCATCCAGCTGCTGCGCCAGGTCCGCGAGCACGACTTGCTGGTGCCCGTGGTGCTCGTGACCGGTGAGCCCGCCGTGAAGACCGCGGTGCAAGCGCTCGAGCTCGGGGCATTCCATTACCTCACCAAGCCCGTCTCCACGGACGAGATGCAGAAGGTGATCGACCGCGCCGTGCACATGCACCGCATGGCTCGCATCAAGCAGCAGGCCGCAGAGCTGCTCGGGCTGGCGGGCGCGCTCGGAGCAGATCGCGCGGGTCTGGAAGCGAGCTTCGATCGCGCGATGGACTCGCTCTGGATCGCTTACCAACCCATCATCGATTTCCGGCGCAAGCGGGTGTTCGGCTACGAAGCCCTGCTGCGCAGCGACGAATCGAGCTTGCCGCACCCCGGTGCCGTGCTCGACGCGGCCGAGCGCCTGGGCTGTCTGGATCTGCTCGGGCGCGTGATTCGAGAGCTGGCCGCCAAGCCGTTCGCCGAGAGCACGAACATGGGTTCGCTGTTCGTGAACTTGCACGTCACGGATTTGCTCGACCCCACGCTGTGTTCATCCGAGTCGCCGCTTTCGAAGGTGGCGGATCGCGTGGTGCTCGAAATCACCGAGCGCTCCTCGCTCGACGAAGTGAAAGACGCGCGCGTCCGCGTGGCGGCTCTACGCGAGATGGGATTTCGCATTGCCGTAGACGACATGGGCGCAGGCTACGCCGGCCTGACGAGCTTTGCCTTGCTCGAGCCCGAGATCGTCAAGCTCGATATGTCGCTGGTGCGCGACGTACACAGAAACACGACGAAGCAAAAGGTCATCCGGTCCATGACCTCTCTCTCGAGAGACATGGGCATGCTGGTGGTGGCCGAAGGCGTGGAAACCGTGGAAGAACGGGACGCCCTCGTAGATCTTGGCTGCGATCTGCTGCAAGGCTACTTCTTCGCGCGGCCGGGCAAGGGTTTTCCCGCGGTAAATTGGTGATGCATGCGGCGCACCACCGAGGACTCCGCAACGCCCCCGCGCTCACCGTCTGACTCGCACGAACGGCCGGCTTTGGTGCCGCCCCGTCCGGCGACCGTCGATCCGAGTCGCACCACGTTGCCCTCGCAAGGCGAGATCACGACGTATTCCTACTCGGGCGCCGGCGCTTCGCCTGCGGAGCTCCCCGACAATCTGCTCTGCCATCCGCCGCCACTGCGCGTTGACGCGAGGGGCCGGCCGCTGCCGGGCACGGCGACGACGCACCCGGAAATGCCGGCGGTGCGCATCGACGACGTCGACCCGAACTCGGCACCTTCAGGCACGCACGAAACACTTCAAACTCCGAGTCAACTGCCGCCGCGGCGTCGCTCACTGATTTCGGAGCTGAGCTTGTTCGATGACGACGACGAGATCGTCACGGAAGTGGGCATGCGGGCGACCGACTACGGCAGCCACCCGCCCGTGCCGTCCACCCGCGATCGCGCGGTGCTGCTGCGCATGGATGGCGTGCAAGCGGGCCAAGTGTTCGTCGTCGGCTCGGGGCGCTGCACGCTCGGCCGGCACCCGACGAACTCGGTGCGGCTCGACGACGCCGGCATCAGCCGCTTTCACGCGCAAGTGTACGTCGAGCACGACCAGTACTGGGTGGAGGACGCAGGCTCCAAGAACGGCGTGTTCGTGCAGGGCCGCCTGGTTCAGCGCGCGGCGATTGAAGACGGCGACTGGGTTCAGCTCGGGCCGCGCGTCGCCTTTCGTTTTTCCCTGACCGACACGCGGCAAGAGCTGTTGCTGCGGCGTTTGTACGAGTCGAGCACGCGCGATGCGCTCACCGGCGCATACAACCGCAAGCACTTCGACGAGCGCCTGCGCGCCGAGATCGCCTTCGCCGCACGGCACCGGGTCGAAGCGTCGCTCGTGTTGTTCGACCTCGATCACTTCAAGAAAGTCAACGATACCCACGGACACCAGGCGGGCGACGCCGTACTGCGCCAGGTTTGCATGCTCGTGACCCGCCGCCTGCGGGCCGAAGACGTGTTTGCGCGGGTGGGCGGCGAAGAGTTCGCCGTCATTCTCAGGAACATCGATCGCGCGGGTTCGGCTCGTGCAGCCGAGCGCATCCGCAGCACCGTCGCCGCGATGCCCGTGGTATTCGAGAGCAAGACCATCCCCGTGACGCTCAGCGCGGGCTGCGCCTCGGTGCGTTGCTCGGTGGAACGGACACCCGAAGACATCATCGCGATCGCGGATCGGCGGCTCTACGAGGCCAAACGCCTCGGCCGTAACCGCGTCGTCGCCGTCGGCTGAAGCGGCGTTTCACGCCCGGATATCGCCTCGAGATGCCATTCCGGTTGAACTCCGGGACGTTATCTCTTATCTCCCGAGTCTCGAGGAGGGCGCCTTGCCCATTGATGTAAACAGCCTGAAATCCGAGCGCGAGAAGCTGAAGGAAAAGCTGCGGGAGCTGGAAACCGAGCAGCGCAAGATGGAAGCGGACCTGAAGGGCCAGCGGCAGCGCGAGATCCAGGCCAAGCGCGAAATCGAAGCGCTCACCACGCTGATCGACATCCAAGAGAGTCGCGAAGAGAAAAAGCCGAGCACTTGAAGCTCGCTTCGTTCAGAGCTTGGTCTTGCCGAGGGTCAAGACGCGCTTGAACTGAGCGGCTGACACCGGCACCACGCTCAGGCGCGAGCGCTTCAAGAGCGCCATCTCGGCCAGCGCCGAATCCGCCTTGATCGCGGCGAGCGTCACCGGAGCGACGAACGCTTTGAGCGGCTCGATGTCGACCGCGGACCAGTCCTCGTCCGGGGCGCCCGGGTCGGCGTATGCCTCACGGACCACCCGAGCCACACCCACCACCTGCTTGCCCACGTTGGAGTGGTAGTAGAGCAGCAGGTCCCCAACCTTCATGGCGCGCAGGTTGTTGCGCGCTTCGAAGCTACGCACACCATCCCAGCGCGTGCGCTTGTCCCGCGCCAGGTCATCGAAGGAGTAGACGTCCGGCTCGCTCTTGACGAGAAAGTAAGCGGGCATGCGGCGGGGATTCTACAAGAGATCGCCGCCCCAATTTCAGTCTTTGTCTTGCTCGTCCAGCTCGATGACGACCGGACAATGATCGCTGAGGGCTGCGGAGAACGCGCTCGGCGCTCGATCCCTGTCCAGGTTTTCGCAGGCGAAGTCCGCACACGGACCGTACACCTCGGCGGCGCGGTCCTCGGGGAGCTCGGCGAGCGACGCGGCCACGAAAAAATCCAGCAAGGTGGGGCGCGTGCCGAAGTAGTGCGAACATTCTCTGCCGCTGGCAATCCGCCGCAGCGGTGGGTTCAGGCTCGAGAGCTCGCCGTCCACGTGCGCGAGCTCGTCGCGCGCCGACACTCGGGGCGAGCACTTCGAGCAGCCCATGCTGTTGAAGTCGCCGGCGAACAGCACGTCGGCGTCGGCCCGGCTCGCTTGCGACGAGGCCAGCGCGGCGCCGAGGCCAGCGAACGAGCGGCGCCTGAGCTCGAAATCGCGGCGTTTCGGGCCGCTCTTGAGGTGCACGGCGGTCAGATGCAAGTCGAGGCCGCCTTCGAAGCGTAGGTAGGCGCCGAAGCCGGGCCGGAGCTGGTCTCGGCAGGCTTCTCCATGCGGATTGATGCTGCCATAGAGCCGAAAGCTCTGCGCCGTGACCCGCCGAGCGTTGAAGAACAGGCCCACATGCTGCCCCGCGGGGCGTGGGCAGCTGTCGAACTCCGCATGCCAGCGCCCGCCCGTGAAACGATCGAGCTGCTGCAGGATCTCCGCCGTTCGTTCGCGCGCGCGGGGCAGCGTCTTGAACTCCTGCACCACGAGCACGTCCACATCGAGCCAAGCGATGGCGCACGCGATCCAGGAGACGTCGAGCGCGGCTCGAGACGCCCGCTTGCCCGGCCGGCCGTCGGGAAACCAACGGATATTCCAGGTTCCGATGCGGGCGCGCCCCGCTCCGCGCCGCGCTCGCTCCCCGCGGCGGAGTGCGGACGCGCAGGCCTCTGCGGAGCTCCAGGGCGAGCCGCGGACCGAGTCGATGGCGGGCGAAGCCGGGCGACTCGCCTGCACCACGGGCGGCAGACTCGCATTTCGAGCGTTGCTGAGGCAGCTCGTGACGATCGCCAGAAGCAGCGCGCTCGCCAGCGCGATCTTCATGAAACAACGAGGCGCAGCGCGTTTCAACGGGCACGTTCCAGTCGGACTCAACCGCGCTTCCGCTCGACGCGAATGGCGGCCTCCACGTGCCGGCCGGAGCCCAACGTGAAGAAGGCTCTACCACGGCCGCGTGCGTCCGGCGGATCGAATCCGAGTCGCACCACCTGACCCGGCTCGAAGCCCTCGGTCGGTTCCTTCATGGAAACCTGAACGTCCACGCGCAGCACCTCGAAGTCTCCGGACGCTACGCCGCTCACCGCGAAGCGGCCACTCTGGAGCAGCAGCAGCGTGCGCTGCAGCAGTCGCTCCAGGTGTTCGGGCGCGCGCGCTGCGTCGAGGGTCTCGCTCTCCACGATGCGGCCGGCGTCGTTCACGCGGATCACCACCCGCACGCTGCCCGCGGGACCGAGCGGCAGGCTCAGCCACACCGGGTCGCGACTCGTCGCCGCCGGCACCGCGCGCGTGAACGCCACGGCCAGCCGGCGCACCCCCGCCGGTAGCCCCTCGGAACCGAAGTCACCGCCCGAAGCTCGCGGCGCCTCCGACTCGGCCGCGGGCTCGGAGCGCGGGGCCGACGGGCGGCGTGCCGGAGCGGCTACCGGCTCGCGTCCCGGCACGCTGGCGCGCTGGCGCTGGTCCTTCACGCTGATCGGAGCGGGCGCGCTCTCGGGCGCCGCCGCAGCCGGCGCTGGCGTCTTGGCAGGCGCAGGCGCGGCCAGGGCGGCGGCGCGCTCCGGGACGGTCTCGACGTCCACGCTTCGGCCGACCCAGGCATCCCGAGTCACCTGTTCTGGCCGGCTCGCCGAATCGCCGAATCGTAGCGCGCACAGCACCACCGTCACGTGGATCAGCAGGGAGGCCACGAATGGCCACAGGTGCCCGATGCGCTGGCGCATGTCGCCCAAACGAGTTTGACACCGAACGCCATGCGAACGCTGGGTCGGCAGCCGAAACGGCCATTCTATCTAAGGATCCGTGGCATTCAGCCGTTCGAGTAGACAGCATGCCGCCTCTTTCCATAGCCCCGCCACCGACCGTACCCAGAGACGCCTCTTCGGGTACGTGGCCGGCGGTCAACGATCCGCGTCTCGGGGCGGCATACAGCCGCGCGGGCCGTTCGCTGCCCGCTGCCGCAGCTCTGATCGCAGGGCTGAAGCCGTTCTCGGCGGCAGCAACGGAGCTGATGACGCTGCTCTCGAACCCCGAGACGCCGATGCATCGCATCCGCGCTGCGATCGAACGCGACCCGGCTTTCGTGACGCGGCTCCTGCACGTCGCCAACTCGGCGGCTTACCGCCCCACCCGCGCGTGCTGCAGCATCGAAGAAGCCG
>DATHEN010000108.1:0-7149 GCA_035318565.1 Polyangiaceae bacterium | reverse complement strand
GGTGATGCTGGTGCCTCACCTGTGGGTCGAAAGGGGAGGCTGGCGGGGCGAGATCGAGCCGGGGGATGACGCCGCCTGGGATCGCTGGGCGCGGGCGTATCGCGCCTTCTTGCTCACCTGGACGGAGGTGGCGCGCGAGTCCGGTGTCGAGATGCTGTCGGTCGGCGTCGAGCTGCGGAGTTGGGTGACTGGCGCGCGCGCGCCCAGTTTCATCGAGATCGTGCGCGAGGTACGGCGCCGCTACCCCGGGCTGCTCACCTACGCCGCCAATTGGGACGACGTCTCGCAAACCGTGATCTTGGGTGAGCTCGACGTGATCGGCGTGAACGCGTTTTACCCGCTCGCCGAAAAGGACGGGACGGCCCTCTCGGGTTTGCTCGAGGGCGGACGGCGCGTGGCCGAGCGACTCGAACAACAGGCGAAGCTCTGGGGAAAGCCCGTGCTGTTCACCGAGTTTGGTTACACCACGCGCAACGATCCCGCAGTAAGGCCGTGGGAATGGCCAGAGCATGTGCGCGGCGTGCGCATCGATGAGCTGGCGCAAGCCGACGCGTATCGTGCGCTGCTGGCCGCGCTGGTGGATGCGCGGTGGTTCGCGGGCTTCTTCGTGTGGCGTCTGTACGCCGATCCGAACGACGTTTCTCAGGAGCCGGAGTGGGGGTTTTCACCGCGTGGCAAGCTGGCCGAGCTGGTCTTGCGCGATGCGATGTCCACGCGCTGGGTGAGCGATGCGCACGGCAGCTGGCTCGGTCCTCTGGCGCACCCGCGTTCACGTCGCATCGGCGAATATTGAGAGCGCTTGGCATTCGCGCCGGAATATTCGTGTGAGCGTGCGCTTAGCAACAGGCTTGTTCGCGCCCGGGCGGCGCCGGTCATGGCGTCAATAGGACGTATCTATCCGGAACCTTTCCGGTTTCGTGTGTGGGCCGCAAGCCTGTCGCGCCGGAGGGCTCTGGTGATCGAGTTAGACACCTCGGGGTGAGTGGCGCTAACGCTGCTGTACAGAGGTTCGGTCATGCGAAGTGTGCTGCTCGGCGTATTGGTGGTCTGGGTGTGGATGCTGGCCGGGTGCGGTCCGCGGCCGGTGGGTGGGCATGGCGGCGCGGGCGGCAGCGCCGGCGCAGGCGGAGCCGGTGGAAGCGCTGGCAACGTGCCGTTCGCGGTCACGAGCTCGGCATTTACCGAGGGCAGCCCCATCCCAGCGGAGCAGCAGTGCACGCAGATCAGCGGCGGACAAAATACTTCTCCCGCGCTGAGTTGGACGCCCGGGCCCGCAGGCACCCAGAGCTACGCGATCGTGATGCGCGATCTGGACATCGGCTTCACGCACTGGGTGATCTGGGACATCCCCGCGAACGTGACGAGTCTGCCCGCCGGGGTCCAGACCGTGTTCCAGCCGGCGACGCCGAGCGGTGCCAAACAAGCCGCCCTGAACGCGACCATCGTGGGTTACTTCGGGCCGTGCTCGCCGACCACCGTCAACACGTACGAGTTTCGAGTTTATGCGCTTCCCGTGGCCAGCGTCCCTGGCCTCGGCCAAGCGAGCACGCTCGCCGAAGCGCAGGCGGCGATCGAGAGCCAGGATTTGGCGTCCGCCGCCGTTTCCGGCGAATCCTGACCGTCAATAGGCGTCGGGGGGGACGCGCAAGCCCTTCTCGAGCTCCATCGCGAGACGCGGCACCGCGCTCTCCCCGCCGGCCAGATAGGCATAGCGGGCGAAGTTGCCGGTAACACGCTCGACGTATTCGCGCGTTTCATCGAACGGAATGCGGGCCACGAATACATCGAGCGGCAGATTTTCGCCGCTGGCGAGCCAGCGCGCTACGGCTTGCGGACCGGCGTTGTACGCCGCAGCCGTCAGCGCGACGTTGCCGCCGAACATATCGAGAAGCTTGCGCAGGTAACGTCCCGCGAGCTCGACGTTGTACGGAGGGCTAGCGAGCCGTGCAGGAGCGAATTCCACGCCCAGCTCCGTCGCCAGCGACTGAGCTGTGGACTCTAGCAATTGCATGAGTCCGACGGCTCCGGCCGGAGACACCACTCCGGGTCGAAATGCGCTCTCCTGGCGCATCACGGCGTAGAGCAGCTCGGGAGGAATGCTCTCCTTTGCCGCCAGCTCGCTGACCAAGCTCGAGTACGGCCTGGGGTACACGCAGTCCCATAGCCAGCGTGACGCTTGCGTCGGCGTGCGGCTCAAGGCTTCGGGCCGTGCAGCGCGCTGGCCGATGCGATAGCGCTCGCTGGCGCCTGCCAAAAGGCCGAAGGCACTGCAAAGCGCTTCGTTGCTGCGCGGTGCGTACTGGCGCTCGAGCACTGACGAATGCAAGGCCAGCTCGACTTCTGCATCTCGATCCAGGCCGACCTCACGCAGGAGCTCGACGCTCGCGGGGAGGCGCAACGTGAGCGGCGGCGCGGCGAGAGCCGTGGTCTGCTGTGGCTCGAGCAATGGTGGCGGTGTGAGCTCGAGCTGCTGCAAACGCACTGAGCTGGCCAGCGCAGCAAACGAGAGCGGCTGCTCGCCGATCGCCTGCCGATAGCGTTCGGCGGCCCGTTCGGATTGGCCGCTCTGCAGCCAGGCCGTGCCTTCGAGCTCGAGCAGGCGCGCGCGCATGCGCGAGTCTTTTTCTGCGCGGCCGAGATCGTTCAGTGCTTGCGCGGCCCGGTTTGCCTGGCCGCCGGCCAGCCACGCCACTGCGCGCTCGAACTTGGCGTTTTCGTCGTAGCGACCTGCAGGATGCCGCGCGAGGTAGCGGTTGTAGGCGTCTGCCGCAGCCTGCCAGCGGCCGGCGATGTACGTGAGACGAGCCGACAAGAATCGCGCATGCTCGGCCCAGCTCGAACGCGGGAAGCGCTTGGCGAGCGACTCGTACAATTCGATGGCGCGATCGTCATGCTGGCCCCGCGAGAGCGCTCGCGCGGCGTAAAACAGATCCTTGTCGGCCTGTGCGGGAAAGACGCCGGCAGCTTTGGCAAGGAACTCAGAGGCCGCTTCGTAGTCGCGCCGCGCGGTGAACCGCGCCATGCCCCGCGCCCTGAGAGCCGACGCGCGCTCACCGGGCTGACGGAGCGCACTTTCGATCAACGCCAGCTCGCGATCCGTGTCTTCGATCCGGCCCTCGCGCGCCATGGCCGCCGCTCGCTCCAGCCGCTCGGCGGGGGTCAGGCCGCTCCTCGGCAACAGCTCGCCGATGCGTGCGTCGACGCCGTTTGCGTGCGGGCTGGTCGGTGCGACGGTAGCCAGCCAGCGCAGGTCCGCGCCTGCCAGCGCGAGCTGCCCCGACTTTTCGCAGAGCCTTGCGCGCATGGCGCGCCCCTCGATTTGTAGCTTCCGCGCGCTGTTCTTGGCGCGCATTTTCAGTGAGCGAGCCAGCGTGCGCTCGACCAGCGCGCGGGCCTTTTTGATATCCCCTGCCCGCTCGAACGCGAGAGCTGCCTTGAGCCAGGCCTCCGGCTCGTTCCGCTGGGCGTAGTGGGCTGCCGCCGCTTCGAACGGACCCAGCTCGAGCGTCAGCTCCGCGCGCTGCTCGAGGATCGCCGCGTGCAGTTGAGGCAGCGCCTGCTCGAGGCCGCTCAGCAATGCCAGCGCCTGCGCGGACTCGCCGAGCTCCATGGCCGCGCGTGCGCGGGCGTAGCGCACGAGAGCTACGTTTCTTTGGGCTTCGGGCAGTGCGTCGATCAACCGGGCGGCGTCGGTCCAGCGCTCCATGCGCAGCGCCTCGACCCAGGAGGCGTTGCCGATCGCGCGTCGGGCCGCCGCGGATACCGACCGAGAAGCAGAACGCAGGTGCGTGCTCGAGGCCGTCTGGGGTTGGGCATCCGGCGCAGGCGAGCTTGCGGTGCACGCCGCGCCGCTGGCCCACAGCAGTGTGGCCAAGAGGAGCTTGCTGCGTTCCGCAAACGCTCGCATGGCTCCCGAGTTCGTAGCACGTTCGGCGTCCGACAGCCGAAATTGCCTAGCGTGCCAGCGGCTGCCGGGCGCCTTCTAACCGTAACCTTGCGGACGGGCTCACCAGCCGAAGCGGTACTCGGCGCGGGCTAGACCCGTGAAGTACGCGGCATCCGTGAAGCTCCGGGGCGCGTCGAGCATGAACCCGTGATAACGCAACGCAACACCAACGCCGAAGTTTCGAGACCAGGCGTAGTCGAGACCGAGCAGCGCCGAGAGCGCGAAGTCGTGGCGAAACTCCGGCGCAGGCTCCCCGTTGAAGTAGTAGTAGCCCGCCAGCAGGCCGGCGTACGGGATCCACTCGATCACATCGAGCTTGTACGCAATACCGGCCGCTGCCGAATACACGTCGAGGCTGCGATCATCGGTGGTGCTGTGGTGAGAGCCGAGCAGCTCCACTCGCGCGTCGAACATATCGGACACGCCGTACGCCGCATGCAAGCCGAGCGCGGGTGCAATTCCGCTTTCGGTGCCCGAGTAGGACGCGGCGCCGATCCCGCCGCCGAAGTGCCATTGTCGCTCGAAGGCCGAAGCCGAGCGGCTGAGAGTCGCGAGAGCCAGAGCCAGCGTCAGAGCCGGCCAGAAAAGGCGTGCACCCATCGCGCCCTGGTTTAGTTCTAGTGCGGCCGATTTGAAATCTCTGGCTGAAAGTGCCTGATCCTGAGCAAGCTTTCCCCGGAGGGGGATCACCTTCGCCTGGCGACGCAGCCAGGCGGCAGCAAACCCGCGCCGGCCCCGCCGGTTTGTTTGTATGGCCGCGTAGCTGCTCAGGCGGATCGCGATCTGCCCCTCCCAAGGACTGCCTAGTAGTGCCAGCACCTTCTGGTTTCCGGCTGAAGCCCCGAGGCTCACAACATACTCATCGGATCCATATCCAACTGGACCCGAACGTGCTTGCTCTCGGCGACGCGTGCCACCGCGAGCAGCACTTCGTGCAGAGCGCCGGGCTGCTTCGAACGCAGCATGAAGCGGTAGCGGTAGCGATTGCGCAGGCGGATCAGCGGCGCCGGCGCGGGTCCGAGCACCAACACATCACGCGCATTTCGAGCGCGCGCCACGTCCGCCAGTCGAGCCGCCTCGGCCGCGGCTCGTCGTTCCTCGACGGCGTCCACCCGCACCAGCGCCAGGCGTGAGTACGGGGGATACGAGAGTTCCTCGCGGTCCTTGAGCTCGCGCTCGGTGAAGCCGTTCACGTCATGGCGCGCCGCGAAGCGAATCGCGGGGTGTTCGGGCTGGCGGGTCTGAATGAGCACCTTGCCGGGGACGTTGCCGCGGCCGGCACGGCCCGCCACTTGAACGAGCAGGTGGAAAGTGCGCTCCGAAGCGCGAAAGTCCGGCAGTGAGAGCGCCGCGTCGGCGTTCATGACGCCTACCAGCGTCACGTTCGGCAGATCGTGGCCTTTGGTGACCATCTGCGTGCCTACCAGAATGTCGAGCTCGGCGCGGTGCATGCGCTCCAGGATGCGCTCGCTGTTCTTTCCCGACGCGACGTCGCGATCGAGACGCGCGATGCGCGCGGTGGGAAACGCGCTGCTCAGGGTCTGCTCGATGCGCTCGGTGCCCGCGCCCTCCTCGCTGAGTTCGTTGCTGCCGCAGCTCGGACATGCCTGCGTGGTGCGCTGCGCATGATCGCAGTAGTGGCAGCGCAGGGTATCGCCGCCGCTGCGGTGAAGCGTGAGCGCCACCGAGCAGTTCGGGCACTCGGCGAACTTGCCGCACGCTTCGCACACCAGGCTTGGCGCGAAGCCGCGCCGGTTCAAAAACAGAATCGTCTGCTGGCCCGCGCCGAGCGTGCTCTCGATGGCGCGATAGAGCGGCAAACTGAGCAGTTTGTGGCCCGACGGCGGTGCGCCTACGCGCCGCAAATCGACGATTTCGACTTCCGGGAGGACGGCTGTCGCGCGCGCTCGCTCGGGCAGCTCGAGCTTCTCGATGCGGCCACTCCGGCACGACGCTTCGCTCGACAATGAAGGCGTGGCCGACCCGAGCACGCAGACGGCGCCGGCGCGGTGCGCGCGCAACAGGGCCATGTCGCGCGCGTTGTAGCGCACGCCTTCTTCCTGTTTGAACGAGCCATCGTGCTCTTCGTCGACACACACCAGCGCCAAGTCGTGCACCGGCGCGAACAGGGCCGAGCGCGCGCCCACTGCGACGCGTATCTCCGCCGAACGAAGCTTCTTCCACGTGGCGTAGCGATCGACTTCCGCCAGCCCGCTGTGGAGCACGGCGATGGCATCGCCGATGCGAGCTCGAAAGCGGGCCACCAGCTGCGGGGTGAGCGCGATTTCGGGCACCAGCACGATGGCGCCGCGGCCGAGCGCGAGGCAGCGCTGCACGGCGCGCAGGTACACCTCGGTCTTACCGGACCCCGTCACGCCCTGGAGCAAGAACGGCTGTCGCTCGTGCGCAGTCAGCTGGGCGTCGATGCGAGCGACGGCCCGAGCTTGAGCCGGGGTGAGCTCTGGCGGCCGATCGGGCGGCACGGGAGCGGAGAACGGGTCTCGCGTTCGTTCGACCTTCTCGACGGTGGCGAGACCCTTGGCTTGCAGGCGTTTGACTGCGCCGCGCGCGTTCGGCCACTCGCGTTCGAGCTCCGCGATGGGCACGGGGCCGCGCTGCTGCAGAGCTTCGTACAGAGCGCGCGCCGGCCCTTCGGGCAGCACTGCGGAGTCGCCAGCGACGGCACACGCCACCTGAATCAAGCGCCCGACAGCGCGTTGTTCGGCCTCGGGAAAGCCTTGCTGCGCGAGTGCCGTGGCATGCGTGCGTGCCACGGCTGGTAGTGCCAGGCGCATGACCTCTCCGATCGGCGCGACGTAATAGCGGGCGAGCTCGCGCAAAAAGCCGAGCAGCTCCTCGGGCAGAACCGGCGCGTCGTCCACCACCGCCGTGAGCGGCTTCAATTTTTCGATCGCGATCGAAGGGGGTTGATCGCTCACTTCGATTACTATCCCCAAGACCCGCCGGCGGCCGAACTCACACAGGACGCGCAGACCGGGCACGATGCGCGACTCGAGCGCCGGCGGGACCGTGTACGTGAAGGCCCGGCCGAGCGGCACGGGTACGGCGACACGCGCGAACAGCATCAGCGGAGCAGGTAGAGCGTCAGCGCGCCGAGCGCCAGCAGCAAGGCCACGGCGATCGTCAAAAGCAGGCTCTGCGTACGTTCGGGAGCGCCCGAGCTACGCTCCATGGTTCTGGCC
>DATHEN010000107.1:0-4508 GCA_035318565.1 Polyangiaceae bacterium | reverse complement strand
CTTCATGCAGGCGGACACGTCGACCACCCGGCTCTACGGAGGCACCGGTCTGGGTCTCGCCATCAGCAAGCGCCTGGTCGAGCTCATGCACGGCGACATCGGTGTCGAGAGTGAGCTCGGCAAAGGCAGCCTGTTCTGGTTCGTGCTCGAGCTCGGCAGCGCTGGCGTCCCCGAAGAACACGCCCAGGCCGAGCGCCTGCGCGGTCTGCGTTTTCTGGTGGTGGACGACAACAACACCAATCGCGACTTCCTGCAGGAGTTGATCGGAAGCTGGGGTGGTGTGGTGGAAGAAGCGGCGGACGCCGAACAGGCGCTCACGGTGCTGAGGCGAGCCGCGGCGGGGGGCGTGCGTTTCGACATCATCCTGCTCGACATGCACATGCCGAAGATCGACGGCGCCGAGCTCGCGCGCCGCATCAGCCGAGACGATCGCATCGCGGCTCCCATGGTTCTGCTCACCTCGATCGTGGATCAGACCCGCGAGGAGCTCGTCGCAGCCGGCATCCGCGCCTGGCTGTCGAAACCCCTGCGCCAATCGAATCTGCTCGAGACGCTGGTCCAGGTATTGCGCGATTCGGCGCCGAATACCTCGCTGGCGCAGAGCGCACTCGGCACGGTCACCGAAGCGAGCTCCAGCAACAGCCGCATCAAGAAGCCGATTCGCGTACTGATCGCCGAGGACAACGAGGCGAACCAGGAAGTGCTGCTCGGGATCTCGGAGCACCTGGGCTTCGAATCCACCATCGTCGGCAATGGCCGCGCCGCGTTCGACGCACTGACCAACGAACACGGCTACGACGTGGTCTTGATGGACTGCCAAATGCCGGAGATGGACGGCTACACGGCCACCCGCGCCATTCGCGAACGCGAAGCACACGAAGGCCGCGTGCGTGTTCCGATCATCGCGGTCACGGCGCACGCCATGCAGGGTGAACGAGAAAAAGTACTGTCCGCGGGCATGGACGACTACATGACCAAACCCGTCGACATGGAGGCGCTGCGCCGCAAGCTCGAACGCTGGGCGCGCTCCATCCCTCCCGATCCGAGTTCTGGAGAGCATGCGTCCGCCGAAGGGGCCGGCCCGGCCTCGATGCACCTCAGAATGCCGGCCAAGGACGCGGCACCGAGCCCTACGGGCGGCACCCCGGCTGCGCCTGCGGGCAACGGCTCGCCTGCAACGAAGGGCAATGGTTCGGTGCACCCCTTGGCGCTCGACGCGAGCGTGGTGGCGCAGCTGAAGGCTTTGCAGTCGCCGCGCCGGCCGCGCTTCTTTACCGACCTGGTGGGCAAGTACGCCGCCGACGCGGCTCGGCACGTGGACCGTATGGCATTGGCGGTCGCAGAAGAGAGCCCCGAGGAGCTGAAAGAGTCAGCGCACGCTCTCAAGGGCAGCAGCCGCACCATCGGAGCCCAGCGCGTGGCCGAGGTGTGCGACGAGCTGGAAAGCCGGGGCAAGGCGGGATCCGTCGAGATTGGCTCGCTTCTGGAGGACTTGAAACGCGAGCTCGAGCTCGCGCTGCCGGCATTGCGAAACGAGTGCAATACCAGCCTATCTCCTCAATGAGCCGGGCGAACGCCTCTCAAGCTCCAGCAGGGGCCGCGCGCCCGCCTCGGCGGGCATGAACGAGCTTCGAGGGGGGCGCCGAGCGCGGTGCGCCGTGAGCACACTCCTCGCGTGCCTGCTGGTGCTCCTGACGGGCGTCTCGAGTAGCGCGCAGAGCGAGGTACCGGTTCAGCTGCAGGCGGAGTTGTTCGCGAAGCTGGCCACGTATGACCGCAACTTCACCAAGCGGGCAGGCGCCCGAGCTCACGTGCTGATCGTGACGGTCCCACGCAATACGCAGTCCAGCCTGTTCGCGACGGGAATGGTCTCGGCGCTCGGACGGATCGAGCGCGTTGGGGGACTGCCGCACGAGGAAATCATCATACAGTATGCCGGGGCGACGGCGCTCGCCAAGGCGTGTGAGAGTCGGAAGGCTGCCGCTGTGTATCTCGGTCCTGGCTTGGAAGGTGAGATGGCGCGCGTGCGCGCGGCCCTCACCGGCGTGAACGTGATGAGCATCGCCGCCAATCCTGCGTACGTCCAGCTCGGGGCAGTGCTCGGTTTCGAGCTGAGCTCGGGGAAGCCGCGGATTGTGGTGAACCTTCCGCAAGCGAGGAAACAGCAGGTGGACTTCAGAGCAGACGTTCTCAAGCTGATGAAGGTCTACCGGTGAAGGCGCAGATCCTGGCGTTCGCCGGCCTTGCCGTCGAGCTCGGCGCCGCCTCGGCGGCGGCGGACACGGACGAGCTGCGCGCGATTCTCAGTGAGAGCGTCGTGACGACCGCATCGGCCGCGCCCGAGAGCGCTTCGAACGCGCCGGCCACGTCGGTCACGATCAGCGCGGACGAGCTGCGGCGCCACGGCATCCGTTCGCTCGACGAAGCGATCGACTTTCTGGCGCTGGGCATCGTCACGTCCGATCCGCTGCGCACGCCCGACATCGGAGCGCGCGGCGTGATGCTGCCCAACGACAACGGCAAGCACTTCCTCTTGCTCGTCAACGGCCACGCGATCAACGATCCGCTGTACGGCGCCGCGCGTTTCGATGAAGGCGCTGCCGTCCCCGTCGAAATCATCGATCACATCGAGGTGATCATCGGTCCGGGCTCGGTGCTCTACGGATCGAACGCCATGCTCGGTGTGGTCAACGTGATCACCAAGCGCGCGGTCGATTTTCGGGGCGGCCATGTGCTGGGCGAGTACGAGCCCGGGGCGGGCTGGCGAGCGGGTGCAGGCGCGGGTTTCACGTTCTCCTTGGGTGATCATCCCGGCGAGTTCACGTCGTACCTCGCGCATACGAGCCGCTTCGGTCCTGACCTCGACTTCGAGCTGCAGGCGCTCAACCTGTCCCCGACGACGAACGAGCCCGTCGATTACGGGCCGAACGCGCGCGTTCCTGGACGCTGGGGCGGTACGGTCGAGCACGCCTACTTCAGTGAGACCACGTCGGCGCTGCTGCGCGTGCGCCTGCGTGAGCTGGAGTTGAACGTGTTCGCGTCGAGCTACGAGCGAGGCGTGCCCTACAGCGACAATACGGTCGTGGTCGATTTCGACGATCCGCACAGCGACGAGAGGGATCGTGCTCTGCGCGTCGACCTGAAACACTCGATGCAGCTCGGTTCCTTGCTGGCGCTCACGTCGCGCCTGTACGCCGACGGCTTCGATTACCGGCGGCGCATCAATCGACGGGCGGATTTGCAGTGTCTGCAGAGCGACTTCGAGACGTGTCAGTTCTATCAAGCAGGAGTTGCACAATGGTTCGGTGGTGAGCTTCGGTTCACGGCCAATTGGCTGGAGGATGGGAGTCTGCTCACGCTGGTCGGTCTGGACGCGCGCATGCGCCGCGTGCGCGCAAAGGAGGATGCGGTCGACGCGGACACGGGCTTGCCCTTCTAACGCACCAAGGGCGTCATCGACGAATCGGAGCCCATGATCAGCCCGTACCTGGAGCAGACCTGGAGCCCCGAGCGCTGGATCAACATGACCGGAGGCGCGCGCCTCGACATGGATCCGCGGTTCAGTGCGATTGTTTCGCCGCGCGTGGCCGTCAGCCTGAAGCCGTTCGAAAAGACCACCGTCAAGGGCATTTACTCACAGGGTTTCCGCGCGCCGGCCTGGGCCGAGACCAATTCCGTGGAAGCCAGGCAGATCGCGTCGCCTGACTTGAAACCGGAATTTGTACGCTCGGCCGAAGGCTCGGTCGAACAGCGCTTCGGCGCGAACCGCTTGACCTTCGGTGTATTTCGCACCTGGTGGCGCGATCTGGTCGAGCTGCACGTGCTCAACCAGCGCGAGATCGACGAAGCGCAGGCGGGAGCGGGGCTCTTGATCGTGCGGGGTGCCACGCGCTACCAAAACCTCTCCGAAGTCAACAACTACGGATACAATGCGAGCTTGCGCGGCTCGCTCCTCGAGGGACAGCTGAGTTACGGGCTGAACGCTACCGCCGCGTACACCCGCAGCCAGGCGGGCAATGAAAAACGCATGCTGCCAGTAGCACCCCAATTGTTCGGGAACGTGTTTGCCTCCTACACATTCGCCGAAGAGCTACCCACGCCCGCCCTGGCCGCGCAGTACGTGGGAGAGCGCTTGATCGATCGCGCATACAACGAGCTCTGGGCCGATTCCCGCTACGTTCCAGGCTTCGTGCAGCTGCGTGCGACGGTGACGGGGCCAATGCCCGGCGTGCCGGGTTTGGACTACCGGCTGAGCGGCGTTTACAACTCGGCTTCGGAAGGCCCGTACGTGGTGGGTCTCAGGCCGTATCAACGGGATTCGGTCACGCAACCGGTCTACTTGAACCCTGTCGACAGCTTCACCGCGTTCGTGGGGCTCAGCTACCACTTCCTGGGTGACGACCCCGAAGGCGAGCCAGTGCCATGAGTCGTCGGACCAGCGCGCGCTCGGTGTTCGGCTTCGCGTGCGGCTTCACTGCCGTCGTCGTGACCGCCGCGTGCCTCGACAC
>DATHEN010000106.1:0-2684 GCA_035318565.1 Polyangiaceae bacterium | reverse complement strand
AGAAAGCGCGAGCCGTCTCTCCGCACGCGCAGACTCTGTTCTTCGTAGTAGCCGCTGGCGGTCGCCATGCGAAGTATCTCAGCGGGCCAGCCGCGCGCGACATCTTCCGGCGGAAAGAAGCAGGAGAAATTCTGCCCGATGATCTGCTCGGCCGTGTAGCCCTTGATGCGTTCGGCTCCGGCGTGCCAGCTCAGCACGTTACCGATCGGATCGATCATGAAGATCGCGTAACCCTGGACGCCATTCAGAAGCATCCGGTAATTCTCTTCGCTCTCGCCGAGCGCCTGCTCCACGAACCTGCGCCGTGAGTTCTCGCGCTGGACGAGAAAACCCGCTGCTGCAGCGATCAGCACGCCAATCACGGTTCCGAGGAGCAGAACCGTCTTGGTCTGCCGCAGGTGCCGCTCTGCCTCGGCATCGCGCAGCGCGAGCAGGGCAAGCTCTGTGTCAGCGATCGCGCCGGCTACATGTCGAATCTGATCTATGATCGGCTGGCTCGGGTTGAGTCGAAGGGCCTCCGCTGCTGTCTCGAGACCGCCGGTCTTGCGCAGCTCGATGAGCCGATCAGCGCGCTCGAACCGCCGCGCCACGAGACTTGCGAGAATCGAAAGCTGACGCTGCTGTTGGGGGTTATCCAGCGTGAGTTCACGAATCTTGGCTTGAGCCTGCTCAGCCGTCAGTTTGTCGACCCGGTAGGTGTCGAGATAGAATTTCCGACCGGTCAGCACGAAGCTGTGAGCGTTCGCCGTGACGCTCTCCATCGTCAGGCGTAAGGTATCGACCACCGAGAGAACCTGGTGAGTGTGCCACACCAGACGCTCGCTCTCGGTCGACAGTCTCATGCCTCGGTATGAGAACCCGCCGACGAGGAGCAAGATTGCAATCGCGGACGCGAACGCGAGCTGCACGGTTCGAGTGACCGCCGACTGCCTCATGATTTTCCCTCCTATGGGGTGATTAGTGACGCGCGACCCCATCAATACGGGGCTCGTCGGGTGCAGTTGCCGGCCCGGTCGCAATGCCTCGAACGCGGCGACGTCCAGCGACAGCCCAGTCGCGCTCCCACAATCTCTACTGTCCCGCTCACTCGAGCGCGAAGATTGCGCGCCGGGCGCCCAGAGACGAATACAGTAACATGCTCACGATTCACTGATTGTCAACGAAACGGCACGGCACGGCGCTACCCGCTCCGGCCTCCGTTAGGCGCGAACCACATCGAGACTCCGCGACCGCCGACCGGCCGCGCAGCCCGGCCGCGCAGCTGCCTCAGCCGCGAGGGGGTCCGCGCGCTTGAAAATTGCGAGATCCTGACTGCGTTTCGCGGTTGTGAACCCACGCGCGCTGACGTTGCGCGGCGGCTCAGCCGCGTTTTCGCCGACTCCAAGCATCCCCTCCACATGCCCCGTTCAGATCGTCGATTGTCACTCCCCGAGGCGCCACACAGCACCTTCTCGGCGATGCGATTCGGCGTTTTATCATGTAACAAAACAAAACGCCGTTTCCTTCCGCTACCTCCGCGCCGTGATGTGCTGACGGATGAGCGAGAGGACTGCGGACAAATCGCGCAGAAGCCAGCTCATACCGATGGAGAAGGGTCCGGACTTGCCGTTCGATCGTCTGCTCTTCGCGTCCCGGCTGAAAAGCGGCAACGTGCCCAACCGCCTGGTGCCCAACACCGCGCTAGTCCAGGAGGATGAACTGATCGTCCACTGCGAGAACGGGCTCGAAGCAGACGAAGAAACGCAGCGTGGTGCCTGCGTTGGGGATGCTCTCGATTCTGAGTGACCCATGCATCAAACGCACGAGCTCGGACGCGACGGTCAGGCCGAGGCCTGCACCGCCATATTCGCGCGTGGACGAGTCGTCCTGCTGTGAGAACGCCTCGAGCACACGGGGCAGCGCTTCTGGCGAAATGCCAATGCCCGTATCCGAGATTGACACGCACAAGCGCAGCTCCGGGCCCCGATGCGCCTCCAGCTGAGCGCAGACCCGCACTTCACCCTTTTGCGTGAACTTGATGGCATTGCCGACGAGAGATTTCACGATCTGCCCGAACCGCACCGGGTCACCCCGCAGCGCATCCGGTATTCGCGCGGCAACGTCCCACGTCAGCGAGAGCCCCTTTGCCTCTGCCTCTGGCCGGAGCGGATTCAACGTGGCGTCGATCACCTCGCGCACGCTGAACGGAGCCGCTTCGAGCTGAAGCATCCCGCGGTGCAGATCCGAAAGATCCAGCAGATGAGCGAGGACTTGCATGAGGGAATGCGACGAGCGTCTCACGCTCTCCAGGCAGTCACGTGCCACGGGCGTGAGCTCTGTCGTCAGCGCCAGCTCCGTCCTGCCAATTATGGTCGCCATTGGAGTGCGCAGCTCGTGGCCCATCTTGGACAGAAATTCTCGCTTCGCGCGCGTTCCCTCCACGGCGGCTTCCTTCGCTTGGCGGAGCTCCTCGACGAGCATTCGCAGAGCCTCGTTGTCGAGCGCGAGTCGCTCCACCCTGGCCAGCCCGTGCAGCCTGACCACGTCATTCACGGCCCGGATCAGGGCGCTCGGCGCCAGGGGCCTTTCAAGGTAGCGAAGCACGCCATGCTGCATGGCCTGCAACGCAGAAGCGAGGCTGGGGTCTCCGGTGACGAGCACGACGGGTATGTCGATCCCGTCTGCGCGTACTTGCCTAACGAGCT
>DATHEN010000105.1:0-3635 GCA_035318565.1 Polyangiaceae bacterium | reverse complement strand
CGCACACGTCCGTCGTGTATCTGACGTTCGCGCTCGGACGCGGCGGGCTGGTGCTGATCGCGCTGCTGCTGCTCTTGCCGTTCGGGCTGCACGCGAGCGTGCGCGCGCTGCGCGCCGATCGCCACGACCCGCGCGGGCTCGTGCTGGCGTTCATGAGCTCCACCATCGCGTACGTGCTGCTCGCGGGTTGCCTGCTCGAGCCGCGCGAGAACATGCGCTTTCGGCTGCTGGTCGAGCCCTTCCTCTGGCTGCTGCTGGGTGTCGCGATCGACCGGCTCGGGCAGCTGCGTCGGGCGAGGGCCGCGCGCGCGACCGGCCCCCCGGCAACAACATCAAAAAATTAGCATTATCAATGGCTTAGGTGGTGTTGCAAGAACTGGAGCAAGCTACGCAAGCGGGGGCGCCTGAGGAGGGCCGCCTCGACAGCCCAAAGGCGATGGATCGGTTGCCCGCGCTCGCGTCGAGGTTGCAAGCTCTGGCCAGAGTGTAAAGTGAAGTGTAAGGTATGCTCATGAAGCGCTCGCGCCCACCGCTTAAACTTCATAAATCTCCACTAGTTATGGTCCTGGCCCAGGTGCGGATCTCGCCGATCGCGAAAATGAGCGACTACATTGCCGACGTTCAAGAGCGGCTGCGCCAAAACGGATTCCCTCGGTTCGACGAGAGCACCACAAACGAGATCCTCTTGCAGCCGGGGATGCAGCCGCAGATGCGAGAGCATCCGCGTTGGGACTTCTTGAACAAGGAGCGCTCGACGGGAATCGTCGTCACGCAGAACGCCGTCGTGCTGCACACGAACAGCTACGACACCTTCGACCACTTTGCGAAGGCGCTTCGTCTGGCGCTCGATGTGGTGCGGGAGGTGGCCACGCCGGAGCTGGTTGAGCGGTTGGGGCTTCGTTATGTGGATCTCATCCGTCCGAGTTCAGATGAATCGTGGACTGCGTACTTACAGGATGGCTTTCACGGCCTGAGACCCGAAGAGATTGGGATGCAACAGGCGTCGCAACGACATGACATCGTCGGCACGACCGCAATTGGCAAGTTGGTCGTGAGATGCGTGCAGTCTATGGGCGCCTTTCTTCCACCTGACCTGTTGCCGAGTACGCTCGACTACTCGAAGGTCCAAGTTCCAAACGATGAACTCGTCACTTTGCTCGACCTCGATCACTATTCCGAGGAGTCGCGCGATTTCGATGTCGAGCAGGTTATGACGACAATGTGGAATCTGCACGAAAACTTAGACCTTGTTTTTCGCCAAGCCACTACCGAGTACGCGAAGAAAAAGTGGGAGGCGCAGCCCCTATGACTAATTCTGACTCGATACCTTCAGGCATTGTCGCGGGCCTGCAGGTGAGGCGGCCATTCCAACCGCTCGTGCTCGCCACGTTCTTGCACGTCGGCAGCGGTGGAAGCCCGACCATCGACTACTACGCAACGTATGGGACCGGCGTCATCACCGTGAGTGACGAGCGGCGATCGACGACTGAGCGCAATGCTCTCGATCACGTTTCCACTGCCGATCGCGTGCTCCTACTCCGCCACTGGCTTTCCCTGCCTGTAGCCGAAGCGGCTCGTGCGCTCCGTGTTCAGCGACCCACGGTGTATGCGTGGGAGCGAGGCGAGGGGCCTGCCTACAAGAACGCCGACAGGCTGCATAGGCTGTTTGAAATCGCTAGCGAGTGGCGTTCGCTTTCGGACGAGCCCGTGGGGGCTTTACGAAAGGAACTCGTCACGAGCGATGGCAAGAGCTTGGTCGACTTGCTCTGCGCAAAGCTTCTACGACCGACAGTGATCCGAGCGGCGATGAAACAGCTCCGTGCAATGCGCCAACAGGAGATCGCGTCACGACCGCTAAGCGGTGCCGACTTGGCAGAACGCTTTGGATTTCGTCCGCTGTCTGGCGCCGAGGCCGCACGCAACATCGCACGCGAAGCCAAAGGTCGATCGGGCTGGCGCAGCGATAAGACTTAAGAGACCGAAGTGGCGGCGCCGGAAAGCATCAAGACCAATGGGTGGCGCCAGGGCTCCGTTCTGCAGAGCGATCTGGCCGATCGCGTGGCGACGCCTGAATTCCCCGACTGGAGCGAGCAGCATCGCGCAGTCGTGCTCAGCCACGATTGCGATGTTGTCAACGCCTCCTATGATCTTGAGCCGACGGTCGAACTCATCCGCGCGATGGTCGTTTCGGACGCAGACAACTTGCTTCGCCATGGAAGAAATCCGCGCCGGCTCCAGACCGAAGATTCATCCGGATCGCTGCTAGACTTCTCGATTCATGATCGATGGACGGTCCGGCGAAGCGAGCTGGAGTCGTCAGCGCCGAGCGCCGAGCTGTCGATACAAGAAGATTCGCTTCACGTGCTCGTCGAATGGGTCGCAAAGCGCTACACGCGCGCGGCGTTTCCCGATGCGTTCAATGATCGCACTCGAAGCGCAAACAAGAAGCTCCAGCAGGAGCTGAAGAAGAATGGCGAGCTGATCACTGGCCTGTTCTTGGCCATCTCACCAAAGGAAGAGTGTTCGCCGGATCAGAACTATCAGGTGGCGCTTAGGGTAACGGCCGCGAAGGAAACTCTGGCGTTGAGGACACGTGAAATAAACTTGGTGCGAACGACTAACTTGATCGCTGATGCGCTGCGCTCGTGCAAAGGCATAGATGTTGTCGAGGCTGAACTCGTTTCAGAGACGCTGTTCACGTTAGCGGATCTCCGATACTTCCAACGTTGGGACTGGGACTTCCGAACTCACTCTGGAGAGCCCGGTGGGGAGATCGTTCCCTCCCCATAAAGACTTCGATTGACATCGCTTCGGGGTTGCGACGGTCGATGAGGCTAGCGAACGGTCGCGTCGATCGAGCTGAGCAAGAAGTCGGGGCTCGATCCGGTCGTTGAAACGCCACCGACGATCAACGCTTGGCCACGGCGTGCAGGCCGGCGAAGCGCTGCTCGAGCTCGCCGGCGAGCAGCTTGACCGACGCCGCCTGCGCCTGCTCGGTCGCGCCTTCGCTGTCGAGCCAGCACAGCGCGCGCTGCTGATGGGCTTCTTCTTCGGCGCGCGCGGAGAGATAGAGGTACTCGTTGCGCACGTCCCACAGCTCGGCGTGCGCGGTGAAACGAACCTCGAGCTCCGAGCCGGGCGCGAACAACATCGGCAGCAGCACGGCGTAGCTCGCGGCCCAACCGTTGAGGCTCTCGCGCACCTCGTCTGCGCCGCTGACCACCAGCACCGCGTCCGCGCCGTGGCGTGCGGCGGCGATCCGGATCGCGCGCAGATTGTCGGAGACCGCGGTGGCCTCGTCGATCGCGAACACGTCGCCGACCTCACCGCTCGCGCGCAGGGCCTTGGCGATGCCGAGGATCGCGCGCTTGTGCTTGGGGTCCCAGCGCCACTGCGGCTCGTCCGCAGTCTCAGGGTTGGGCCGGAAGAACACGCCCACGCGATAGGGCTTGGGCAGCTGTGGGCGCAGGGCAAAGGCCGCCGCCACTTCGCTCTCGTTGATCTCGGGCGGCGCGGACACAGCGTCGCGCGCAGTGGACTGTTGAAAGCCCGTGCTGCCGCCGCACGCGGTCAGTGCGAAGAGCAGAGCGATCGAACGAGAGCGTAGTGAGGTGCGTAGTGAGTTCACAGTGGTC